>NZ_JBJIAO010000012.1:0-138941 GCF_045310825.1 Mycobacterium sp. SMC-21
GTCGATCCTGGCCAAAGTCCGACGCGCACGCACCAAACTCCAACAAGTAGTCAATCAAAACTGAGACGGACCACTAGGAACTCAGCCGACGGCGCGGGCCGCGGCACGTCCGGCGGCGCGGCCGGAGAAAATGCAGCCACCCAGGAAGGTGCCTTCCAGCGCCCGGTAGCCGTGCACACCGCCGCCGCCGAAACCGGCCGCCTCGCCGGCCGCGTACAGCCCGTCGAGCACCGCGCCCTCCGGCGTCAGCACCCGCGAGTCGAGGTCGGTGTGCAAGCCGCCCAAGGACTTTCGGGTCAGGATGTGCAGCTTGACGGCGATCATCGGGCCGGCCTTGGGGTCGGTCAGTTTGTGCGGTCCGGCGATGCGCGCCAGCCGGTCCGGCAGGTACGAGCGTGCGGCCCGGTAGGCCACGGTCTGGCCGTCGCTGGTGAGCTTGCTGGTCATCTCCTTGTCGCGGGCATTGACCTCGGCCTCGACGGTCGCGTAGTCCAGCGGTTCGACGTCAGGCACCTTGTTCATGGCAGAAACCAAGTCGCACAACGTGTTCGCCGACACGAAGTCCACACCCTTGTCGACGAACGCGCGGACCGGGGCCGGGCCACCGCCCCGGCTACGCCCCAGCACTTCCCGCAGATTCTTGCCGGTGAGGTCGGGATTCTGCTCCTGTCCGGACAGCCCGAATTCCTTGGCGATGATGCTCTGGTCGAGCACGAACCATGTGTAGTCGTAACCGGTTTGGCAGATGTATTCCAGCGTGCCCAGGGTGTCGTAGCCCGGGTACAGCGGGTCGGGCAGCCGCTTGCCGGTGGCGTCCAGCCACAGCGACGACGGCCCGGGCAGGATGCGGATGCCGTGCAGCGGCCAGATCGGGTCGTAGTTGGTGATGCCCTCGGTGTAGTGCCACATCCGGTCGTTGTTGATGACGCTGGCGCCGGCGGCCTGGCTGATGCCGAGCATGCGGCCGTCGACGTGCGCGGGCACACCGGACAACAGCTGGCCGGGCACCCGGCCCATGCGCTTGGGCCAGTTCTGGCGTACCAGGTCGTGGTTGCCGCCGATGCCGCCGCTGGCGACGATCACGGCCTGCGCGCGGAACTCGAACTCCCCCAAGGTGTTACGCGATGACGCCTCTCCACGGGCGGTGTTCGCCGGCTCAAGCACCGCGCCCCGCACGCCGGTGACGGCGCCTTGACCGACAATCAGTTCGTCGACCCGATGCCGGTGTGCGAAGCGCACTTTGGGGTGCCCGACGACCCGTCGCGCGAAGATGTCGACCAGTGCCGGGCCGGTACCCCAGGTGATGTGGAAGCGCGGCACCGAGTTGCCCGGCCCCTTGCCGTCCCAGCCGCCGCGTTCGGCCCAGCCGACCAACGCGAAGGTCTGCAGGCCCCGCTCGCGCAGCCAGCTGCGCTTCTCGCCGGCGGCGAAGTCGACGTAGGCGCGGGCCCACTGCTCGGGCCAGTGGTCCTCGTCGCGGTCGAAACCTGCTGTGCGCAGCCAATCTTCCAGCGCCCGCTCGTAGCTGTCGCGGATACCGACTCGTCGCTGTTCGGCGCTGTCGACGAAGAACAGCCCGCCGAACGACCAGAACGCCTGGCCACCGATGTTGGCCTCGTTCTCCTGGTCGACGATCAGAACCGACCGGCCCCGCTCGAGCAGTTCGGCGGCGGCGACCAGCCCGGCCAGCCCGGCCCCCACGACGATGACGTCAGCGTCCATGGGGCCACGCTAGCGTCCCAGGGGTCAGGCTGCGTCAGTTAGTGCCGGGTCGGGCGTCCACTCGTAGGCCGCGGGGGCGCAGCCGTGCATGAGTGAGAGGTCGATGGCGTCGAGCATGGCCTGGCGCGGCCCGGTCCGCCGCAGCTGACCGGCGGCCACCGCGAGCCGGACGGTGCCGCCGCGCCGGGCCGTGCGCTCGGCGGCCAGCACCAGGGTGCGACACCACCAGGGTTCGGTGAGGAACCCCTCGCCGATGCCGAAGACCCGCGACCGCAAGGTGGTGGATCGCACCAGGTCGGTGATGCCCGCATCACCGACCAACAGCCGGAAGCCGTTGCGCGGCAACGCTGTCACGGTGCCCTGCGACGCCGTCCAACCGGGCGCGGCGAACAAGCGGGTGCGCAGGCCGAGGTGTTCGAGCACCCGGTCGGCGCCCATCAGGCGCAGGTTCGCCTCGTGTGCGGGCAGGGCGGCGAACTCGCCGCGGCGCTTCTTGCTGGCCGCTTCGTCGAACCCGTGCAGGACAACAGCGGCCCCTGCCGCGCGGCGTTTGGTCAGCCACTCGACCGTGGGGATGTCACGCTCCAGCCGGTAGCCGCCTTTGAGCCGCGGGGCGACCAGCAGCGACGCCGGAATCTGCCGGGCATCGAGCTCGGTGCAGAAGTCTGCGACGTCACCCAGCGTGCGGTCCCGGATCCCCGAGATCGAGACGATCAATTGGCCAGCCATGTAAGCAGTGTGACAACGTCAGGTGTCCCGTCGGTTGCCGTGACATTGGTGCCGCCTGAACACTGCCCCTTTTCTCTCCCTGCTCTTCAGCGCGAGCGGCCGTGTTTGTACGGCGACACGCCGACCTACGTGTACAAAACGCGGCCACTCAGCAGCCACGAGCGGCACCTTCTTGCACGCAGATTGCGGCGCGTCGCCGTACAGACACGGCCGCTCAGCAGTTGTGAGCGGCACCTTCCTGCACGCAAATTGCGGCGCGTCGCCGTACAAACACGGCCGCTCGCGGGAAGTGGGGGCAGCGGGAAGTGGGGGTGGGAGGCGGGAAGGGGGGCGGCGGGAGGTGGGGTGCGCGGGAAGTGGGGGTGAGAGGCGGGAGGTGGGCGGGGCTGGCCGGAGAACTAGCCGGAGAAGAGGATGCGGGCGAGGCGTTCGGCGGTGTCGACGGGATCGGGGTCGGTGACCGCGCCGTTGAGGGTCAGCAGCGCGAAACCGTGGACCAGAGACCACGCGGCCAGCGCCGAGCCCTCGGGGTCGTTCTGGGCATTGGGATCAACCAGGGTCGCCACGCCGCCGGTGAGTTCGGCGGCCGCCTCGGCTTCGGCGGCGCGCAGGTCCGGGTCGGATGCGTCGTAGAGCATCTTGTCGAACATGACGGCGTAGTGGCCGGGGTGGTCGAGGGCGAACTGCACGTAAGCCCTTGCCGCATAGGCGAATTCCGGCTCCGCCTCAGCGAGGGCAGCCGCCAGCTGCGTGAAGCCCTCGGTCGCCAGCGCGGTGAACAACCCCCGCCGATCGGTGAAGTGGTGCGCCGGCGCCGCGTGCGATACGCCGGCCGCGCGGGCCAACTCGCGCAGCGAGATGCTGTCGGCGCCACGTTCGGCGACGAGCGCGGCCGCCTGCTCCAGGATGACGGCCTTCAGGTCGCCGTGGTGGTAGCTCTGCCTGGCCATGTCCGCATCCTATCTTGACAGTGTCAAGTTCCAGGATATCCTTCAATCTAGACGTCGACTAGATTACGGAGGCGCAGCCCATGGCCGTTCTTCTCGCTCTCGTGCTGGGCAGCCTGGCCGCACGCGTCGCCGGCTGGCTCGGGGTCGGCTACGTCGACAGCTGGCCGAGCGCCATCGCGGTCGGCTTGGCTCTGATGTTCTTCATGACCGGCGTCGCACATTTCACCCCGGGCATGCGGCGCGACATGATCGCGATCGTCCCGCCGCGGCTGCCGTCGCCGGAACGACTGGTGGCCATCACCGGCGTGCTGGAGCTGCTCGGCGCCGTCGGGCTCCTGTTCCCGCCCACGCGTGTCGCGGCCGCCATCTGCCTGTTCCTGCTGATGCTGGCCATGTTCCCCGCCAACATCTACGCCGCGCAGATGCCCGACACGCCGCCCTCCATGGCGTCGAACCTAGGCGTGCGCTCCGTCCAGGAGGTCATCTACCTGGCCGCTGCCATATTTGTCGCGGTCCGCGGTGGCTAGCACCCAGGCGTACTGGAACGCGGCTTCCTTCCAGCGTTCGTAGCGCCCACTGGTGCCGCCGTGCCCGGCCGCCATCTCGGTCTTGAGCAAGACGGGATGGTTGTCTGTCTTGGTGCTGCGCAGCGCGGCAACCCATTTCGCGGGCTCGACGTAGTACACGCGGGTGTCGTTGAGCGACGTCATCGCCAGAATCGCCGGGTAGTCCTGAGCCGTCACGTTCTCGTACGGCGTGTAGGACTTCATGTAGTCGTAGACGGCCTTGTCCGCCAACGGGTTACCCCACTCGTCCCACTCGGTGACGGTGAGCGGCAGCGACGGGTCGAGGATGGTGGTCAGCGCGTCGACGAAGGGCACCTGGGCGAGGATGCCGGCGAACAGGTGCGGCGCCATGTTGGCCACGGCACCCATCAGCAGGCCACCGGCACTGCCACCGAGCGCCACGAGATTCTCCGGCCTGGTGACGCCCGTGGCGATCAGATGCTCTGCGGCACTGATGAAGTCGGTGAAGGTGTTCTTCTTCTCCAGCAGCTTGCCGTGCTCGTACCAGCCACGCCCCAGCTCTCCGCCGCCACGCACGTGCGCGACGACGAACACCACGCCGCGGTCCAGCAGCGACAGCCGGGCGATCGAGAAACGGGGGTCCTCGCAGGACTCGTAGGCGCCGTAGCCGTACAGCAGCGCCGGCGCCGGGGTCGGTGCGCCCACGCGCTGGATGATCGACAGCGGCACCTTCGTGCCATCGGCGGCCACCGCCCAGTCCCGGCGCTCGAGGTAGTCCTCGGGCCGGTAGTCACCGAGAACCGGCTGCTCGCGCAACAGGATTCGTTCACCGGTGGCCAGGTCCAGGTCATAGATCCGCACCGGGATGACGAACGACGTCGCTCCCACCCGCAGCCGCGGCGACGACCAGTTCGGGTTGCCCGACAGGCCGACCGACATCAACTCCGACTCGAACGCGATCTCCTGGGTCTCGCCGTAGTTGCCGTCGGAATCGAAGGGCCACAGCTGGATTCGCGGCAACGCCTCCCGCCGATAGCTCACCACCAACTGGTCGGCGAACGCATCGACACCGTCGAGGCGGACGTCGTCGCGGTGCTCGATGAGCGTGCGGGCACCGTCGAGGCTCGTCAGCGGAGCATCGGACACCGGCACATCGACCAGCGTGAAGTTCTCGGCACCGTCGTTGTGCAGGATCAGGAACCGATCCTCGCCGCCGACCACCGCGTGCTCGACCGAATATTCGACGGAGTCCTTGCGCGGCAACACCACTTTGAATTCGGCCTTGGCGTCGCCCGCGTCGGCGTAACGCACCTCGGAGGTGACGGCACTGCCGGCGGCGATGAAGATGTACTTGTCACTGCGGGTGCGGCCCACGCCCACCCAGAACCGCTCGTCGGACTCGTGGTGCACCTTCTCACCGGGCAGCCCGGAGCCCAGTCGATGCCGCCAGACGGTGTCCGGCCGCCAGGCGTCGTCGACCGTGACGTAGTAGAGCGTCCGGTTGTCGGCCGCCCAGGTGCCGCCGGCGCCGATGCCGGTGATCCGGTCGTCGTACAGCTCGCCGGTGCGTAAGTCCTTGAACTTCAACGTGTATCGCTCGTCGCCCACGGTGTCGACGGAGTAGGCGAGGATGTTGGCGTCGACGCTGACGGTGGCCGCGCCGAGCGAGAAGAAGTCGTGGCCCTCGGCCTCGACGTTCTCGTCCAGCAGCACCTGCTCGCCGGGGACCTCGGTGTGCTCATCGAGCTGCGGCGGGGTCCAGTCGTCGGGATCGCTGATGGGACACCGGCAGTGCACGCTGTACTGCTTGCCCTCGAAGCTGCGGGCGTAGTACCACCAGTCGCCGCGCCGGGTCGGCACCGACAGATCGGTCTCTTTGGTGCGGGCCTTGATCTCGTCGAAGATCTTCTGCCGCAACGGTTCCAGCGGCGCGGTGATCTCCTCGGTGTAGGCGTTCTCCGCGTTCAGGAGCGCGATCACCTCGGGATCGTTCTTGTCCCGCATCCACTCGTACGGGTCGATGAACACGTCGCCGTGGTGTTCGCGGCGGTGCTCGACCTTCTTGGCGATCGGCGGGTTGCTCATGCGCCGATCCAATCGGCGAACCGGCGACCCGAAATCCGTTCGTACGCCTCGATGTATCGCGCCCGGGTGGCCTCGACGATGTCGTCGGGCAGCGGCGGCGGCGGGGTGTCGCCGGCGCGGTCCCAGCCGGAGTCTGGGCCCGTCAGCCAGTTCCGGACGAACTGCTTGTCGAAGCTGGGCTGCACCACGCCCTCGGCGTAGCCGTCCACCGGCCAGTACCGTGACGAGTCCGGAGTGAGCACCTCGTCGGCCAGCACCAGCCCACCGTCGGCGTCGACCCCGAACTCGAACTTGGTGTCCGCCAGGATAATTCCCTTGGTCAGCGCGTGCGCGGCGGCGGCGCTGTAGACCTTGAGGGTCTCGTCGCGCAGCTGCTCGGCCCGCTCGGCGCCGACCAGCTTCACGACGGCGTCGAACGCGATGTTCTCGTCGTGCGCACCGATCTCGGCCTTGGTCGCCGGCGTGAACAGCGGCTCACCGAACCGGCTGGCCTCCGTCAGGCCCTCCGGCAGCGCGATGCCGCACACCTGGCCCGTCTTGCGGTAGTCGATGAGCCCCGAACCGGTCAGGTATCCGCGCGCCACGCACTCGACCGGCATCATTTCCAGGCTGCGCACCACCAGGGCACGGCCCAGTACCTCGGCGGGGATGCGCTCGTCGTCGGCCGGGCCGGCGAGGTGGTTGGCGGTGCCCAGCTGCTCGGCCAGGTAGTCGAAGAAGAAGACGCTCATGGCGGTGAGCACGCGGCCCTTGTCCGGGATCTCGCTGTCGAGTACATAGTCGAAAGCGGAAATCCGGTCCGATGCGACGAACAGCAGGTGGTCGTCGTCGATGCGGTACAGGTCGCGAACCTTGCCGCTGGTGAGATGGCGGTAGTCGGACAAAGCTGGGCGCATCGGACCACCCTATCTGTTGGGATGGTTGGCATGAGTTCGCGCTACGTGCCCTACGCCCGCACGCCGGGCCGGCTGCTCGCCCAGTTGACCAGCGATGTCGTCGCGCTGGTGTGGTTCGCCATCTGGATCTCGGTCGGCGTCGCGGTGCACAGCGCCATCGCCACCATCGCCGACGTCGGGCGCCAGGTGCACGACGGCGCCGACGGCGTCGCCGACAGCCTGGCCTCCGCCGGCCACAACGCCGACGGCATTCCTCTGATCGGAAAGGCCTTCGGCGGTCCATTGCGCTCGGCCGGCCACGCCGCGGTCGACATCGCGGGCGCCGGTGACAGCCTGAACAGCACCGCCAGCTGGCTGGCCTGGGTGCTCGCGCTGGCGGTGGCGCTGCCGCCGATCCTCGCCGTCGCGATGCCGTGGCTGGTGCTGCGGATCAGGTTCTTCCGCCGGAAGTGGACGGCCGTGACGCTGGCGTCGACCGACGCCGGCGAACAGCTGCTGGCGTTGCGGGCGCTGGCCAACCGGCCGCTGGCAAAGCTGACCGAGGTTTCCGACGACCCGGTGACCGCGTGGCGCACCCACGACACCGTCGCGATCCGGAAGTTGGCGGCGTTGGAGCTGCGGTCGGCCGGTCTACGGCCGGCCCGGCCGACGTCGGCCTAACGGATGACGTCGACGGTTGGTGGGCGTTTGCTCTTGCATTGCAGCTGAGTCGTTGCTTCACTGGTAAGCCGTCGGCAACATACTTCAGGGCTTCTCTGGCTGATCGCTCCAGCAGCGCGGGCACCGCCGGACCGCGAATTCCTGCGCTGCCGATCGCTGTGCCGATATCGCTCCAGCAACCGGGCAAATCTTCAATTTCGGCGCCCCACCCATCCAACTGAAACCTGGCAACGAATACCAGGGTGTCGTGCTCGTGAACCGTGCGGGCACCACATACGTGTACAGGGCACAGCACCTCCCAACGAGCCGTCGACGTCGCCGGCTCGAGCAGGTGTGCGCGCGATCAGCATTCTCAGGCCGCCGGCCTGGAGAGGAAGCCATGGCAGAAAAACTCAAACCGCATTTTGCGGACGTCCAGGCGCATTACGACCTGTCAGATGATTTCTTCAGACTGTTTCTGGATCCGAGCCGGACCTACAGTTGTGCATATTTCGAGCGCGACGACATGACGCTGGAACAGGCCCAATTGGCGAAGATCGACCTCGCGTTGGGCAAGCTGGGCCTCGAACCCGGCATCACACTGCTCGACGTCGGCTGCGGCTGGGGCGCGACGATGCGGCGCGCGATCGAAAAGTACGACGTCAACGTCGTCGGGCTGACCCTGTCGAAAAACCAAGCCGCATATGTCAATCATGTGCTCGACGGCGTGGACACCACGCGTTCGCGCCGCGTGTACCTCGAAGGCTGGGAACAGTTCGACGAAACGGTCGACCGCATCGTGTCTATCGGCGCGTTCGAGCATTTCGGTCACGACCGTTATCCGGCGTTCTTTCAGATGGCCTATGACGCGTTGCCGTCCGATGGCGTCATGCTGCTGCACACCATTTGCGGCATCGACCCGCGCCGGGCCGCGGAAATGGGCATTCCGTTGACGTTCGCGTTGGCCAGATTTGTGAAGTTCATCGTGACCGAGATCTTCCCCGGTGGCCGTCTGCCGTCCATCGAGATGGTTGAAAACCTCTCCACCGCAGCCGGATTCCGCGTCACCCGCGTGCAGTCACTGCAGCCGCACTATGCGAAAACCCTCGACCACTGGGCCGAGGCACTGGAGGCGCACCGCGACGAGGCCATCGCGATCCAGTCGGTGGAGGTCTACGACCGGTACATGAAATATCTGACCGGTTGCGCCGACATGTTCCACCGTCGCCAGGTGGACGTCAATCAATTCACCCTGCAGAAGTAGCAGACCACCCACAGCCTGTCACCAGACCGCAATCACACAGACGCGGCGTTGCGCCGCGTTGGAAAGCACGGATCCATGCCTGCTGGTTCCCAAGAAGAAATGCGTCCACATTTCGAAGAGATTCAAGCCCACTACGACCTGTCGGACGATTTCTTCGCCCTATTCCAAGACCCGTCGCGCACCTACAGCTGCGCGTACTTCGAGCCTCCGACCCTGACCCTTGAGGAAGCGCAGCTCGCCAAGATCGATCTCAACCTCGACAAACTCGACCTGAAACCGGGAATGACGTTGTTGGACATCGGTTGTGGCTGGGGCGCGACCGCTAGACGAGCAGTCGAGAAGTACGACGTCAACGTCATCGGATTGACGCTGTCGAAGAACCAGAGGGCGTTCACACAACAACTTCTGGACGGCATCGACAGCGACCGGACCCGCCGGGTCCTCCTGCAGGGCTGGGAACAATTCGACGAGCCCGTCGACCGGATCGTGTCCATCGAGGCCTTCGAGCACTTCGGTTTCGAGCGCTATCCGGATTTCTTCAAGAAGTGTTTCGACATCCTTCCCGCCGACGGCCGGATGACCATCCAGAGCAGCGTCGGCTTCCATCCGTATCAGTTGAACGCGGACGGCAAGAAGGTCACCTTCGAGACCGCGCGCTTCATCAAATTCATCGTCACCGAAATCTTCCCGGGCGGTCGGATTCCGACGACGGACATGATGGTCGAACACGGCGAACGGGCCGGTTTCGTTGTCCCCGAGGCCATCTCCCTACGGCCGCACTACATCCGGACGCTCAAGACGTGGGGCGACGCGCTGGAGTCCAACCACAGCGAGGCGGTGGAAATCCAATCCGAGGAGGTCTACCAGCGCTTCATGAGGTATCTGCGCGGGTGTGAACGGTACTTCACCGAAGGCCTGCTCGACGTCACGCTCGCCAGTTATCACAAGCGCAGCGCCTAGGTAAACGTGCGACCGGCCCGGGCGGGCCGGTCGCACGTTTAATGCGTTGCCCCTCAGCTCTTTTGCTAATACCTAGGATTCGGTACCCGGCCCTGCAACATGCGGCAGGGCGCCGGGGTCGGACCATTGCTCCCAGAACAGCAGCCTCGCCCGCACCGATGGATTGCTGACAGCATCGAGCGTGCGCACCCCGGCAGCCGCGATCGCAGGCACACCGACCAGCCGGTGGAACCATCGACCGCGGCGATACTCCTTGCCCCATGCCGCTTCCACCCGCTGGGTGTAGTTGGTGAAATCGTCTGGCCCACCGTTGGTCAGCGCCGCGATGGCGCATTCACCGGCCGCCAGTCCGGACTGCAATCCCTTGGAGATCCCCGCACCTGAAGCCGGCCTCGCCGCTCCGAGCGCGTCGCCGGCGAACAAGACACCGGGACGCCACGGCGGCCACGCCGTGAATCCCATCGGTAGCCGCCACGCCCGTACGGCCTTCGCTTTCATCAACTCGCCGATCGACGGTAGCTGCCACTCATGGGGTAGTCCGGCCAGGAACTCACCCAACAACTGCGTCGCGTTGATCTGTTGCCACTTCTTGTAGCTGTTCACATATCCGAGACCGATGTTCACCCGGCCCCCGCCGAGTGGGAAAACCCAGCCATAACCCGGCAGTTGGTCGCCGCGGAATCTCAGTTGCAAGTGCACATCGAGCGAGTCGACGTCCGGTCGATTGGCGGACATCTCGGCCCGGATCGCGATCGCGGCGTAACCGTTGTGCTGCGAGACGAGATTCAGGGCCCGCTTGATCGGCGAATGGGCGCCGTCGGCGGCAATCACCGCATCAGCTGCGACCCGTTCGCCGCTTTTGAGCACCACTCCTGCCACGCGCCCACCGTCATCGAGGATCGGTCCGGCGACCTCGGTGCCGCGGCGCACCTCGGCACCGCAGAACTCGGCCCGGTCGAGCAGCATCAAGTCGAGATCCAGTCGGCGCGCCACGTGACCGTGATCAGGCATCCCCGGGCGGTCCGGGAATGCCAGGTCCCAGCGGCTCGGACTGTAGACCGTGGCTCGATTCACGCGGTGGAACTTCGCGACCTGCTCAGCGAGTCCCATCTTCTGGATGTAGCTGATGGCCCGGGGTGTCAGGCCATCACCGCACGGCTTGTCGCGGGGGAACTCAGCCTTGTCCAGCAGGAGCACGCGAGCCCCGGCCTGCGCCGCCTGCCATGCGGCCGCCGACCCTGCCGGGCCGCCGCCCACGATCACCACGTCAAATCGCTGCGTCATCTGGTTTCACTCTCGTCCGACGCCCGAGCCACCACGCTGCGGGTCGCAGGAGGGATTCGGAGCCAGGGACGGCCCGGATGGGTGCGGCAGCGAATTCGGTGTCTTCGGGTACACGAGTCTGGCCGCTCCCTCCCCTCAGTCGAATCACGTTGGCGGACAATCCTGATTCCATCTGCCCGCAGACCCATCCAAAAGCGCCGGGGCTCCGAATCAGTAAACAAAGAACAAACCAACGGCGGCAGTCGTCCGCACTGAGGAGACCCGGATGCAACACCCTCGCTATCCACACATCGCGGCCGCCGGCCTGTCGATTGTCGCCGTCATCGGCCTATCAGCGTGTTCGGACGCCGGCACCAAGTCGGCATCCTCGGCTGCGCCGAGTACGAACATGGCTTCTATGCCAAGTGCTGCCTCGGCAGTGACATCGGCCCCACCCGACACGGCACTCGTGGGCACTGGTTGCCAGGCTTACGCACAGCAGGTCCCCACCGGGCCGGGTTCGGTCGCCGGGATGGGGTTGCACCCGGTCGCGACGGCAGCCTCCGACAATCCGATGCTGACCACGCTGACGGCGGCGCTGTCGGGCAAGCTGAACCCAAACGTCAACCTGGTCGCGACTCTGAACAATGGCGAATACACCGTTTTCGCGCCCACCGATGATGCCTTCAAGAAGCTGCCGGCAGCGACTCTGGACTCACTCAAGACGGACTCCGCCACCCTGACCAGGATCCTCACGTATCACGTTGTACAAGGCCAACTCTCGCCTGCGGCGGTGGCCGGAGCCCACACCACCCTCGAGAGCTCGCCGGTGAGCGTCACCGGCGACGGCGCAGGTCTGAAAGTCAATGACGCCGCGCTGGTGTGCGGCGGAGTCAAGACCGCGAATGCCACGGTGTACATGATCGATTCGGTCCTGATGCCGCCGACCTGACGGAATCACACCGCGATTCGGTACTGATCAGCCGAAGTCGCAGCCGTCAAATCGATATCCGTTGCACTTCAAGGCTTTTCATAAGCGACTGAATCCAGTCCTACCGCCAGGAAGGAACCTCATGGCGCAGAAACTTCAACCCCATTTCGCGGACGTTCAAGCCCACTATGACCTGTCCGACGACTTCTTCAGACTGTTCCTGGACCCCAGCCAGACATACAGCTGCGCATACTTCGAGCGCGACGACATGACGCTCGAACAAGCCCAAACAGCCAAGATCGACCTCGCCCTCGGAAAACTCGGCCTCACACCGGGAATGACGCTGCTCGACGTCGGCTGCGGCTGGGGTGCCACCATGTGCCGCGCCATCGAGAAGTACGACGTGAACGTCATCGGCCTCACCTTGTCCAGAAATCAGGCCACCCACGTCGAGCGGCTCTTCGACGACATGGACACCACCCGCTCCCGTCGCGTCCACCTCGGAGGCTGGGAACAATACGACGGAACAGCCGACCGGATCGTGTCGATCGGCGCCTTCGAACATTTCGGTCACGAACGCTATGCGGCGTTCTTCCGGATGGCCTACGACGCCCTCCCACCCGACGGCGTCATGCTGCTGCACACCATCTGCACCACCGATCCGCGTTACACGAACCTGCCCGTGACGATTGACCTCCTGCGGTTCGTCAAGTTCATCATGACCGAGATTTTCCCGGGCGGCCGACTGCCGTCCGCCCCGATGGTCCGTCAGCACGCCGCGGCGGCCGGATTCAAGGTGACTCGAGTCCAGTCGCTGCAGCCGCACTACGCGAAAACCCTCGACCTCTGGGCCGAAGCCCTGGAATCACACCGCGACGAAGCCATCGCAGTGCAATCGGTCGAGGTCTACGACCGGTACATGAAATACCTGACCGGGTGCGCGAAGTTGTTCCGGCTGCGCCAGGTCGACGTCAATCAATTCACCCTCGAAAAGTCGTGATCTGTGCACGACTTTCCGCGCCACCCGCGGATTTTCGTGCACAAATCACGACAGGGACACCCAGAGGTGCCGGAGGCCGGTGTGCCGGTTGCTGCGGGTCCATTCGGGCGGCTCGACCACCTGGATGTCGGGGAACCGGGTGAGCAGCTCCTCGAACAACACCCGCAGCTCCAGCCGCGCCAGGTTGGCTCCCAGGCAGTAGTGCAGTCCCTGCCCGAATCCCAAGTGCGGGTTGGGCTTCCGGGTCACGTCGAACGTCATGGGGTCGGCGAACACCAGCTCGTCACGGTTGGCCGAACCTTCCCACACGACCACCTTCTGTCCCGCCTCGATATCGCAGCCGCCGAGCGACACGGCACGCGTGGCGGTGCGCCGCTTGGACGGCGACGGTGACGTCCAGCGCACCATCTCCTCGATCGCCGACGGCAGCAGCGACAGGTCGGCGCGTAGCAGCGCCAGCTGAGATGGGTTCTCGCACAGGGCCAAAAGACCGCCGGCCACCGAATTCCGGGTGGTCTCGGCGCCCGCACTGAACAGTAGGTTGAAGAACAGGTACACCTCGAGATCGGATACCCCCTCGGCGTTGGCCACCACCGACAGCATGTCGTCGGTCGGCTCGGCTCGCTTGGCAGCGATCAGCTCCATGCCGAAGTTGTACATCCGGGAGCCGGCTTCCTCCACGGACAACCGGGTGATGGCGGCCTTGCGCGAGCCGCCGAAATCGAAGCTCGGCTCGATGGCCTCGAACAGCCAATGTCGTTGCGACTCAGGGATGCCCATCAGGATGCAGATCATCTGCATGGGCAGCTCGGCGGCGATGTCGACCAGGAAGTCGAACGGCACCCCCGGCGACACCGCGTCCAGCAGGGCCTGGCTGCGCACGCGAAGGTCGTCCTCGACCCGCGCGATCATCCGCGGCGTCAGCCCCGACGACACCAGCCGCCGAATCTCCGCGTGCCGCGGGTCGTCCATCATGTTCAGCACCTGGCCGGCGATCGACAGGTCCTGGATCAGCGTCCCGCCGAACGGGCGTGCACCGCCCGTCACCGACGAGTATGTGACCGGATCCCGCAGCACCGCAAGGGTTTCCGCATGTGTGGCGACCGACCAGAAGCCTTCGCCGTCCGGGGTGTTCTCGGTCGGCTCGTGCCAGTACACCGGAGCTTCCGCGCGGTGCCGTGCGAACAACTCGTGCGGGAAGCCCGACGCGAAGTTGTCGAGGTCGGTCAGGTCAACCCCGGCCAAGCTTCCCGCCAAGGTCACAGGATGGCGCCCGAGGTGTACTTGGCCGCTTCCGGGTACTGCGCGACCAGACGGTCCACCGCCGCGACGACGGCGTCGACCTGGTCACCGGCGGCGCCGCTGAACGCCTGCTTGTCGGCCAGCGCCGCGTCGAGCTCGACGCGGTCCAGCGGGAGGCGCGAGTCGGCTGCCAGCCGGTCCAGAAGGTCTGGCTCCAAACCCTTTTCGCGCATCGCGAGCGCGACGGCGACGGCGTGCTCCTTGATGACCTCGTGCGCGGTCTCGCGGCCGACACCGGCGCGCACCGCCGCCATCAGGATGCGGGTCGTCGCCAGGAACGGCAGGTAGCGGTCCAGCTCGCGCTGGATCACGGCCGGGTAGGCGCCGAACTCGTCGAGCACCGTCAGGAACGTCTCGGTCTGTCCGTCGATGGCGAAGAACGCATCGGGCAGCGCGACGCGGCGCACCACCGAGCAGAAGACGTCGCCTTCATTCCATTGCGCCCCAGCCAGTTCCGCGGCCATGGAGCCGTAACCACGAAGGACGACCTGCAGGCCGTTGACGCGCTCGCACGAGCGGGTGTTCATCTTGTGCGGCATGGCCGAGGAGCCGACCTGCCCGGGCGCGAAGCCCTCGGTGGCCAGTTCGTGGCCGGCCATCAGCCGGATGGTGTGCGCGAACGACGACGGGCCGGCGCCCAGCTGCACCAGCGCGGACAGCACGTCGTGGTCCAGCGACCGCGGGTACACCTGCCCGACGGAGGTGAAAACCTCGGTGAATCCCAGGAATTCCGCAACCCGGCGCTCCAGGTCGGCCAACCGCGAGGCGTCACCGCCGAACAGATCCAGCATGTCCTGCGCGGTGCCCATCGGGCCCTTGATGCCGCGCAGCGGGTAGCGGTCGATCAGCTCCCGCAGCCGGGTCAGCGCGACCAGGGTCTCCTCGGCGGCCGAGGCGAACCGCTTGCCGAGGGTGGTGGTCTGCGCCGCGACGTTGTGCGAGCGGCCGGCCATCACCAGGTCGCGGTACAGCGCGGCGCGCTCGGCGAGCCGGGCCACCACCGCGACGCCGTGCGAGAACACCAGTTCCAGCGACTGCCGGATCTGCAGCTGCTCGACGTTCTCGGTGAGGTCGCGGCTCGTCATGCCCTTGTGGACGTGCTCGTGGCCGGCCAGCGCGTTGAACTCTTCGATGCGCGCCTTGACGTCGTGCCGGGTGACGCGTTCGCGCGCGGCGATGGAATCCAGGTCGACCTGGTCCAGCACCCGCTCGTAGTCCTCAACGACGCCGGACGGCACGGCCACGCCCAGTTCGGACTGCGCGCGCAGCACGGCCAGCCACAGCCGGCGTTCGGCGACGATCTTGTTCTCCGGGGACCAGATGGCCACCATCTCGTCGCTGGCGTAACGATTGGCCAGCACGTTGGGGATGCTCACGGAACTACAGCCTACTAAGCCCGCTTACAGGGCGACCCGGCGTTCCTGGTCGAAGGGGGCCAGGACGTCGATGACGTCCACGAGGGTCGCCCGGGCCGTCGCGCGCGGACCGTCGCCGTCGCTCACCATCGACGCCACTACCGCCCCGTCCACCGCGCAGACCAGGGCCGTCAGCAGTTCGGCGCGCACCGAGCGCCCGGACCGTTCCACGACCTCGACAACGGCCTCGGACCGCTGCTTGAGAATGCGCCGCTGCACATCGCGCAGCCCGGGCTGACGGGCGCAGGCGATGTAGCGCTCGTAGCGGGAGATCAACTGGTCGGACGCCCGGTTACCGTCACCGACCAGCAGGTCGACCAGCAGATCCGCCGTCGCGTCCGCGCCCCGGCGCCGCCGCGACAACGCCGAGACGCGCATGCGCAGCTGCTGGGATTCCGATTCTCCGACGTGCTCGACCGCCTTTTCGATGAGGTCGTCGAGGGACGAGAAGTAGTACGTCGTGGAGGCCAGCGGCAGCCCGGCCCGCTGCGCCACGGCGCGGTGCCGGACGGCGTCGAAGCCGCCCTCGCACAGCAGCTCGGCGGCCGCGCTGACCAGCGCATACCGTCGCCGTTCCCCCTTCGGGGTGACTGCTGTCATCACGCTGTAAATGCTGCCAGGAATGGTCACGCGGCGATCACGATTTCACGTAATCCATTAGGCATTACTCAGGAATGACGGGCTGCGGCCGATGGCATGATGGCGGCCATGGCAGAGCTGAGCCGACGCGCCGTCCTCCGTCTCGGAGCCGGCGCCGCCGCAGGGGCCGCCGGCGCGTTCGCGCTGGGGTCGACGTCGGGCCGCCCGACGGTCACCGCGAACCCGGTGACCATGACGAGCGTCGGGGTGCCGCTGGCGCCGCCTCCGGCCGTCGCGGATCCGGCGCCGACCTACGTGACGGGTTCCTTCGTCTCGCAGGCCCGCGGCGGCATCTCGACCAACTGGGCCATCGCCCGCCCGCCGGGCCAGACCGCGCCGTTGCGGCCCGTGATCGCGCTACACGGGAAGGGCAGTGACGCCGCGACGGTGATGGCCGGCGGTGTCGAACAGGGCCTGGCACAGGCCGTGGCGGCCGGACTGCCGCCGTTCGCGGTGGTGGCGGTCGACGGCGGTGGCGGTTACTGGCACAAGCGGGCGTCCGGGGAGGATTCGGGCGCGATGGTGCTCGACGAGCTGATCCCGATGCTGGCTTCGCAGGGCCTCGATACCTCGCGCGTGGGTTTCCTCGGCTGGTCGATGGGCGGCTACGGCGCGCTGCTGCTGGGCGGCCGGCTGGCTGCCGCCCGGACCGCGGCGATCTGCGCCGTCAGCCCCGCGCTGTGGACGTCATCAGGCGCGACGGCCCCGGGCGCCTTCGACGGCGCGGGCGACTACGCGGCCAACTCGGTGTGGGGCCTGCCGGGACTGGCCGGCATCCCGATCCGCATCGACTGCGGCGACAGCGACCCGTTCTACTCGGCGACCAAGCAGTTCATCGCGCAGCTGCCGGGTGGCGCCGCGGGCGGCTTCTCCCCCGGCGGGCACGACGGATCGTTCTGGAGTGCACAGCTGCCGGCCGAGATCTCCTGGCTGGCCCCGCTCCTCGTCCAGTGATTTGTGCACGATTTTCCGCGGCGACCGCGGAAAATCGTGCACAAATCCCGGTTAGAGCGAGATGCGGCCTTCAGCCGCGGCGAGGCCGATGTCGGTGCGGAAGTGGCTGCCCGGCAGGCGAATTGCCTGGATGATCCGGTACGCCTCGGCCCGCGCGGCCGCCAGGTCTGCGCCGGTGCCGACCACCGACAGCACCCGGCCGCCCGAGGAGACGACGCTGCCGTCGGCCCGGCGGGTGGTGCCCGCGTGCAGCACGCCGGCGGTCTCCGATCCGGTGATGACGTCGCCGACGCGGGGGCGGCCCGGGTAGTTCTCGGCGGCGACAACAACCGTCACGGCCGATCCGTCCTGCCACTGCAGCGGACCCAACGAGTCCAGCGTGCCGGTGGCGGCGGCGTTCAGCAGCGTGCCCAGCGGCGTCTCCAGTAGCGCCAGGACGGCCTGGGTCTCGGGATCGCCGAAGCGGCAGTTGAATTCGACGACGGCCGGCCCGTTCGAGGTGATGGCCAGGCCCGCATACAGCAGCCCCGAGAAGGAGCTGTCGCGCCGAACCAGTTCAGCGGCAACAGGTTTGACGACCTCGTCGACAATCTGGTCGACGACCGCGGCAGGCAGCCACGGCAGCGGCGTGTAGGCGCCCATGCCGCCGGTGTTGGGTCCGCTGTCGTTGTCGCCGACGCGCTTGAAGTCCTGGGCGGGCAGCAGCGGCACCACGGTCTCGCCGTCGACGACGCAGAACAGCGACACCTCGGGGCCGTCGAGGAAGGACTCGAGCAGCACGGGATGGCCGGACTCCAGCAGTTCGGCGGCGTGCGCGCGGGCCGCCTCGCGGTCGGCGGAGACGACGACGCCCTTGCCGGCGGCCAGACCGTCGTCCTTGACGACCCAGGCCTGTTGTCCGGCGGGCGGACCGAAGCGGTCGAGTGCGGCGTCGAGGTGGGCGGGGTTGTCGACGATCTCGCTGGTCGCGGTGCGGACCCCGGCGGCAGCCATGACGGCCTTGGCGAATGCCTTCGACCCTTCGATACGTGCGGCTTCACGACTCGGACCGAAGCAGGCGATGCCTGCCGCCCGCAGCGCGTCGGCCACACCGAGCACCAGCGGCACCTCGGGCCCGATCACGACCAGGTCGGCGGTCAGCTTCTTGGCCAGCGCGACGACGTCGTCGGCGGCGGTGATGTCGACGTCGTGCTGCTCGGCGACGGCGGAGGTACCGGCGTTGCCGGGAGCGACGGCCAGGTAGTCCACCTGGGGGTCGCGGCTCAGGGCGAGCAGCAGGGCATGTTCACGGGCACCAGAGCCGATCACGAGGACGCGCACAGCCACACCCTAGTAGCTGGTCGGCTCGTCCTAAACTGGGCAGGCCCGACGTACGCGAGGAGGTCCGCACCGGTGGAGCCGCTGGATGCCTTCCTGCTGATGTGGGAGCGGGCGCGCGCCACCTTCGGCGAGGGCGTTCCGCACGACCGCTCCGAGTTCGACAAGAGCGAGCAGCTACGCGAACTGCAGGATCAGGTGAAGGCCGCGGGTCCCGGTTCGCACTGGACCGGCGGTGCGGCCGACCGCTACGCCGACGCCAACGCCAAGCACGCCCAGGCCCTCGGCCGGCTGGCCGAACTCGACAAGCGTGTGGGCGACGAACTCGAGCGGTCCGCGGACGTGGTCAACGGCGGACGCCGCGAACTCGACGCGCTCAAGCGGTGGGTGACGGACCTCGCCGACGAATCGAAGAAGACGCCCACCGCCGCCGCCGACCACGCGTTGTGGTCGGCGATCGGCAAGGCCAGCGGCGACGTCGCCGACATCATCCAGCGCTCCCACACCGACCTGTCGGGAGTCGCCGGCCGCATCCAGAGCCTCGACAGCGAGTTCGACGACTTCTGAGTGACGCCCTACACCACCGTCAACGGCAGGGACTTGCGTTCCTCGAAAACCCACGCCGCCCCGCTGCTGACCTTGCACACCGAGACCTCACCGAGTTCCTTTGCCGGGGTGTCGGTTTCGATGAACCGTACGGTCCAGTCGGTGGCGTCACCCGCCATCTCGGCGCGCAGCAGCGGGTTGACGGCCGTCGCGATGGCCTGCAGCGGCAGATCGGACTCCGGGGACACCAGCGTGATCCAGGCACCGTCCTCGTGGGCGGGTGACGGGTGCACGTGCGCCTCGTCGCCCGAAACATCAACGGAGACATAGGCGGCCGGGTTGAGCAGCGGATGCAGCTCCAGTACCCGCAGGGCACCGGCGGCGGTGTTCGGCAGGTCCAGCACCTTCCGGATGCGTTCGGCCGCGACCCCGGAGATACCGATCAGGGACTTGGTCCGGATGGACCGTTCCTTCTCGGCGTCGCCGTCGCAGCGGGCCCGCACGGCCAGCGCGAATGACAGCACCAGCAGGTGCATCTGCAGACACACCTCGTCGGCGATGCGCACCAGCGCCGAGTGCGAGAACTCCGCGAAGTCGACGTCGCTCACCAGCGGGCCGGAGTAGTCGGCCTGGCCTTCGTCCGCGGGATCGATGTCGTCGAGCTCGCAGCGGTAGGCGTTTGTCGCACCGATGATGTCGAGCTGCGGGATGAAGCCGACCTCCGGGTACGACTCGTCGATGATGACGGTCCAGGCGCAGGCCGGCGTCCGGCCTGCCGGGACGCGCGGCGGCCGGTGGATGGGCCGCACCTGGCAGCGGCGGTTGGTGGCCAGGGCTGTCGCGTCGAACGTCGGGTCCTCGATGTCGTGGCACATGCCGCGCACGTAGTCGGGGCCCATCGGCTCGACGTCCATGAGGGCACCGCAGTGGTCGAGGTGGAATTCGCCGTGCCAGCGGTCGTGCACGGTGTACCGGAAATCCATGAACTGCGGCGGCGCACCGATGTCGAGCTGCAGGCCCTTGAAGATCGTGATGACGTCCACGCCTTCGTACTTCAGCGCCTTCTGCATGCGCTTGGTGTAGAGCGGGCTGGCCCCGGCCCACTCCTCGATGGCGACCTGCAGCATCTCCTCCCGGCCGAATTCGACGATGCACCAGGCCATTGCAGCACGGTCGATGAGCTGGCCGATGAGCAGCAGCTCCGGCACCAGCGCCGCGAGCTCCGCTCGCGACAGCGACGCGTATCTACTTGTCATCGAGCTCGCTCCCGGTGTTCATCTTGACCGCGGCATTGACGTTGGCCTTGCGGTCCTCGGCGAGACCCTTCTCGGCCGCCTTGCGCCGCCTGGCGACCACCTTGGACACGGCGCCGTTGAACGCCGAACCGAGCGGGAAGCCCAGATACTGCGTGAGGAAGATGCCGATGTCCTTGAGCTCGGCCTCGGTGAATTCCTCGTTGAGCAAGGCGGCGTTGATCTGGATCTCGGCCAGGTCCTGCGAGCCGACGGCGGTGACGCACGTGAACGTCATCAGCCGCTTCTCCCGCATGGACAGTCCGGGCTTGCTCCAGATGGTGCCGAACAGGTGATCCACGGTGAGGTCGAAGTAGGGGTCACCCTCGATGTTGGGCATCTCCCAGCCGTAGACCTCGTTCATCTTCGCCAGGCCCTTGGCGCGCAGCTCGTCCATCATGACTCCTTCGGGTGCGGTACGCCGAGGCCCTCGGCGATGTTGGCCAGGGCCAGCTCGGCAAGCGGAAGGTCCACTCCCACAGCCGAACCCAGCCCGAGTGCCAGCGCCAGGTCCTTCTCCGCCAGCCCTCGGGTGTGGACGAACATGTTGTAGAGGAAGTGGTCGGGCGCCAGCGGCTTGGTGTCGTCGCGCGCCATGATGGCGCCGGGTCCACCGGACTGCGCGTCACTGTGCCGGACGACGCGGCCCAGCTTCTGCAGGTCGATGCCCGAGGCCTCGGCCAGCTTCTGCGCTTCGCACGCGGCGGCGAAACCGATGAACGTCAGCATGTTCCGTGCCAGCTTCATCTTGGTGCCCGCGCCCGGCTCGCCGGCGCGCACCACCAGCGACGCCCACTGCTTGAAAACGGGCTTGACCTTGTCGTAGGCCTCGTCGTCGGCGCCGACCATCACAGCCAGCTCACCCTGGCTCGCGGCATGGGCGCCGCCGCTCACCGGAGCGTCGACAATGTGAATGCCCTTGGGCCGCAACTGCTCAGCCAGCTCGACCGCCGTCGTCGGCTCGATCGTGGAGTGGATAGCGATCACGGTGCCGGGCCCGGCGTGCTCGGCCAGCTGGGCCACGACGTCACGGACCTGCTCGTCGTTGAGCACCGTCACGCTGATGACATCGGCCTTGGCGACCTCGGCGACGCTGTCGGCCAGAGTGGCGCCGAGTTCGGCGAACGGCGCCATGGCCTCGGCGCGCATGTCGAAAACGATGAGCCCGCCGGGCCATTCGGCCAGCCGCTTGGCCATGGGCGCGCCCTGGTTGCCCAGGCCGATATAGCCCAGTTTCACCTCAGAACTCATGACCGGATGATCTGTCCGCCGTCGACGTTGAAGATCTGTCCGGTGATCCAGCTGGCTTCGTCGGACAGCAGGAACAGGCACATGCCGGCGAGATCTTCGGGCGTGCCCATCCGCGCCAGCGGCAGGGTCTGGACGATCTGCTTGACGATGGCCTGCGGAGTGGTGCTGCGGTTGGCCTCGGTGTCGATGGGTCCCGGCGCGATCGCGTTGATCCGGATGTTGCGCCACCCCAGTTCACGGGACAGCTGCTGCGTCAGGCCGTTGACACCGACCTTCGCCAGACCGTAGAAGTTGGCGTAAACCCATGCCGCGGTAGAGGACTGGTTGACGATGGCCCCGCCGCCCCGCTTCTCCATGTGGGGGAAAACCGCGCGGGTACACACCAGCGCCCCGTCGAGGTTGACGCTCATGAACTTGCGGTAGTACTCCCAGTCGACGGTCAGTAGCCCGTCGAGCTTCATGCCGCCGAAGATCGCGGCATTGTTCACCAGGTAATCGATGCCGCCGAACTCCGCCACGGCCTGGGCGGCCATGTCGTTCGCCGAATCGATATCCGACACGTCGACCCGCACGGCCAGCGCCTTGCCGCCGTCGGCCTTGATGCCGGCGGCCACCTGCTCGGCACCTTCGACGTTGATGTCGGCGATGACAACGGCGGCGCCCTCGCGGGCCAGCGACTCGGCGTACACCTGGCCGATGCCGCCGCCCGCGCCGGTCACGATCGCGACCTTGTTCTCGAACCTGCTCATGATGTCCTCTCGTCTACTTCGTGTGAGCCAATGGTCTTGGGACGCCGACGGTTACGTGGCCAGCGTGGCGATGCACTTGGTCTCCAGGTATTCCTCGAATCCGGCGATGCCCATCTCCCGCCCGTTGCCGGACTGCTTGTAGCCGCCGAACGGTGCGTCGGCGGAGTACCAGACACCGCCGTTGACGTTGACGGTGCCGACCCGCAGCCGCGCCGCCACGCCGGCCGCCCGCTGCGGGTCGGCCGAGAACACCGTGCCGGACAGGCCGTACGGCGAGTCGTTGGCGATGCGGACGGCGTCGTCGTCGCCGTCGTGCGCGATGACGGTCAGCACGGGCCCGAAGATCTCCTCGCGGGCGACGCGCGCCGAATTGTCCAGCCCGGCAATGACGGTCGGCTCGATGAAGAAGCCCTTGTCGCGGTCGGCCGGCCGGCCGCCACCACAGGCGAACGTGCCACCTTCTTGGAGGGCGAGGTCGAGGTAGCCCTGCACCCGGTCCCGCTGGCGCGCCGAGATCACGGGGCCGCAGACGGTGCGCGGGCTGGACGGATCGCCGGGCTTGATGCCGCCCATCGTGCCGGCCGCGGCTGCGACGGCCTCGTCGTAGCGGGCCCGCGGCACCACGAGCCGGGTGGTGATCGCGCACCCCTGGCCGGCGTGCATCGACGCCGTGAACGCGGCCATCGCGCAGGCAGCGGCGACATCGGCATCGTCGAGCACCAGGAACGCCGACTTACCGCCGAGTTCCAGGAACACCTTCTTGATGGTCTCGGCAGCGTCGGTCATCACGGCCCGGCCGGTCACGGTCGAGCCGGTGAACGAAACCATGTCCACGTCAGCGTGTTTCGACAGCATGGCACCGACGCTGTGGTCCCGGGAGGTGACGATGTTGATGGTGCCCGCCGGGAAATCGGTGTGCTGGGTGATCAGTTCGCCGAGCACTGCGGCGGCCCACGGGGTGTCAGGTGCGGGCTTGAGAACCAGGGTATTGCCCGCCGCGAGTGCCGGGCCGACCTTGGCCAGGTTGATCTGGTGCGGGAAGTTCCACGGCGTGATGGCCCCGACGACGCCGACGGCCTCCCGGGCGATGGTGCGGTTGGTCGGAATGCCTTGCGGCGTGGCATGTCCCAGGTCGGTGGTCCACTGGTAGCCCTCCGCGGTGTCGGCGGCGAAGCTCAGGTCTTCGATCGGACCGTCCAAATGCGCTCCGGCCGTGAGCATCCGGGGCGCGCCGACCTCCGAGATCGTCAGTTCGCGCAATTCGTCGGCGTGGTCGCGCATGGCCTGCTGCAACTGCCGCAGGCACCGCACCCGGAACTCGACGTTGGTCGACCAGTCGGTCTCGTCGAACGCCCGACGGGCGGCATCGATGGCGTCCACCATGTCGCCCACCGTGGCATCGGCCGCCACCCCGAGGACTTCCTCGGTCGCGGGATTGACGGTCGGGAACGTGCCTCGCGAACCCGGCACCAATTTTCCGTCGATGAGAAGGCGACTTTCGCCATCACCCAACAAGGTCATCTGCGCTCCTGCCTTCGGGACGAAATCCAGCGATCTGATTTTTACTGGACAGCTGTCCGACAACGTTGGTCGAACCATAACCCCACGCGGCCTCGAGTAGCAAGGGTCCAGCGGGATCAGCAACCGCAAGCACGACATAAATGCCTGTTTATCAGGCTCTTTGTGGGCGGTTCTTGCTTCAACGCCGCGCCATCGGCTAACTTGGACATGTGTCCAGCGATGCAGTGGCCGCCCTCACAAGCACCGGCCAAGATGCGGACGACCAGCCGCGCAACCGCCGCCAGGAGGAAACCTTCCAGAAGGTCCTGGCGGCCGGTCGCGAAATGCTGCGGGAGTCGTCCTACGCCGACCTGACGGTGCGGGCCGTCGCGGCGCGCGCCAAGGTCGCACCGGCTACCGCCTACACCTACTTCTCGTCCAAGAACCACCTCATCGCCGAGGTGTACCTGGACATGGTTCGGCAGGTGCCCTACTTCACCGACGTCAACCAGTCGAGGGCCAGCCGTGTCGAACAGGCACTGCGCAGCCTCGCACTCGTGGTCGCCGACGAACCGGGGGTGGCCGCGGCCTGCACGACGGCCCTGCTGTCCGGCGACGACGAGACGGTCCGCAAGGTGCGCGACCGCATCGGTGGCGAAATCCACAAGCGCATCCGCTCGGCCGTCGGCCCCGACGCCGATCCGCGCCTGCTGTCGGCCCTGGAGATGACGTACTTCGGTGCGCTCGTCAACGCCGGCAGCGGCGTCTACACCTATCACCAGATCGCCGACCGGCTGTCCTATGTCGTCGGACTCATCGTGGGAGACAACGCATGACAGCCAACACATCCCCGTCGCTTCGCTCGCCCCGGCAAGTAGAGCTGCTGATCGACCCGTACAGCTACGACTTCCACGAAGATCCGTACCCGTACTACCGGCGGCTGCGGGACGAGGCGCCGATCTACCGGAACGACAAGCTCAACTTCTGGGCCCTGTCCCGCCACGAGGACGTGCTGCGCGGCTTCCGGAACAGCACCGCGCTGTCCAACAAGCACGGCGTCTCGCTGGATCCGATATCCCGCAACGACGAAGCCCACCGCGTGATGTCCTTTCTGGCCCTTGACGATCCGGCGCACCTGCGGCTGCGCACCCTGGTATCCAAGGGCTTCACCCCGCGGCGCATCCGTGAGTTGGAGGGCCGGGTCACCGAGATCGCCGTCCAGCATCTCGACGAGGCGTTGCAGAACAACACCTTCGACTACGTCGACGATTTCGCCGGCAAGCTGCCGATGGACGTGATCAGCGAGCTGATGGGCGTCCCGCAAGAAGACCGCGTGCGCATCCGCGCACTGGCCGACGGCGTGATGCACCGCGAGGACGGGACGGCCGACGTCCCGGCGTCTGCCATGGCCGCATCGGGTGAGCTGCTGATGTACTACGCCGACATGGTCAAGCAGCGCCGCAAGAATCAGTCCGACGACCTCACCTCGGCGCTGGTGGAGGCCGAGATCGACGGCGACAAGCTCACCGACGACGAGATCATGGCATTCCTGTTCCTCATGGTCATCGCCGGCAACGAGACGACCACGAAACTGCTTGCCAACGCGGCCTATTGGGGATACAAAAACCCCGACCAGCTGGATCCGATCTTCGACGACCACGAGCTGATCTCGCCGTGGATCGAGGAGACGCTGCGCTACGACACCTCCAGCCAGCTCCTTGCCCGGGCCGTTGTGGAGGACCTCGAGTTCTACGGCACCACCGTCCCCGCGGGTGACGTACTGATTCTGCTGGCCGGCTCGGCCAACCGCGACGAGCGGGTGTTCGAGGCGCCCGACGAGTACCGCATCGGCCGTGACATCGGTTCGAAGCTCGTGAGTTTCGGCAGCGGCGCACACTTCTGCCTGGGCGCGCACCTGGCGCGGATGGAAGCCCGGGTGGCCCTCACCGAACTGTTCAAACGTATCCGCGGCTACGAGGTCGACGAGGACAACTCCGTCCGCGTCCACTCGAGTTCGGTACGCGGATTTGCCCATCTCCCAATAACTGTGAAGGCACGCTAAATGGCCCGTTTCGAACCACACCCCGCCCGCCGGCCCGCCATCGTGGCCGGCGCCTCGTCGGGCATCGGCGCCGCGACGGCGACAGCGCTCGCCGCGCGCGGCTTCCCGGTCGCGCTCGGCGCCCGCCGGGTGGAGAAGTGTCAGGAACTCGTCGACCAGATCAAAGCCGAAGGCGGAGAAGCGGTTGCGCTGCCGCTGGACGTCACCGACACCGCGTCGGTCGAGAACTTCGTCGCCAAGGCGACGGCCGCGCTCGGCGACATCGAGGTACTGGTCACCGGCGCCGGTGACACCAACTTCGGCCGGCTGCACGAGATGAGCACCGACGAGTTCGCCGAGCAGCTGCAGATTCATCTGGTCGGCGCCAACCGGATGGCCCGCGCCGTTCTCGACGGCATGGTCGAGCGCCGCCGCGGCGACCTGATCTTCGTCGGCTCCGACGTGGCGCTGCGCCAGCGCCCGCACATGGGCGCCTACGGCGCCGCGAAGGCCGGGCTGGTCGCGATGGTCACCAACCTCCAGATGGAGCTGGAAGGCACCGGCGTCCGCGCTTCGGTGGTGCACCCGGGGCCGACCATGACGTCCATGGGCTGGAGCCTGCCTGCCGAGAAAATCGGCCCGGCCCTTGAGGATTGGGCCAAGTGGGGCCAGGCCCGGCACAGCTATTTCCTGCGCGCGGCCGACCTGGCCCGTGCCATCGCGTTCGTCGCCGAGACCCCGCGCGGCGGGTTCATCGCCAACATGGAACTACAGCCCGAGGCGCCACTGACCGAGGCCAAGGACCGTCAGTCGCTCGCGCTGGGCGAGGAAGGAATGCCCAACCAATGACCATTACCAAAGAGGTTCAACGGGTTTCGGGTGGCGCCGAGGAGCACGGCCACCTGGAGGAGTTCCGCACCGACCCGATCGGCCTGATGCAACGCGTCCGCGACGAATGCGGTGACGTCGGCTGGTTCCAGCTGGCCGACAAGCAGGTGGTGCTGCTGACCGGCGCCGAGGCCAACGAGTTCTTCTTCCGCTCCAGCGACAGCGAGCTCAACCAGGCCGAGGCCTACCCGTTCATGACCCCGATCTTCGGTGAGGGCGTGGTTTTCGACGCCGATCCGGAACGCCGCGCCGAGATGCTGCACAACACCGCGCTGCGCGGCGAGCAGATGAAGGGCCACGCCGCGACCATCGAGCGCGAGGTCCGGCGGATGACCGAGAACTGGGGTGAATCCGGTGAAATCGATCTGCTGGAGTTCTTCTCCGAGCTCACCATCTACACCTCCACGGCCTGCCTGATCGGACCGAAGTTCCGCAACCAGCTCGATTCCCGGTTCGCGAACTACTACCACCTGCTCGAGCGCGGCACCGATCCGCTCTGCTACGTCGACCCCTACCTGCCCATCGAGAGCTTCCGCATCCGTGACGAGGCGCGGGCCAACCTGGTGGAGCTCGTGCAGGAGGTCATGAACGGGCGAATCGCCAACCCGCCCACCGACAAGAGCGATCGCGATCTGCTCGACGTCCTGGTCTCCATCAAGGACGAAGAGGGCAACCACCGTTTCAGCGCCAACGAAGTCACCGGCATGTTCATCTCCCTGATGTTCGCCGGGCACCACACCAGCTCGGGCACGTCATCGTGGACGCTGATCGAACTGCTGCGTCACCCCGACTTCTACGCCAAGGTCCAGCAGGAGCTCGACGACCTCTACGCCGACGGCCAGGAGGTGAGTTTCCATGCGCTGCGCCAGATTCCGAATCTGGACAACGCCCTGAAGGAGACGCTGCGCCTGCACCCTCCGCTGATCATCCTGATGCGCGTCGCGCAGGATGAGTTCGAGGTCGCCGAGCACCCGATCCACAAGGGCCAGATGGTGGCGGCCTCACCGGCGATCTCGAACCGCATCCCCGAGGACTTCCCCGACCCCGACGCCTTCAACCCGAACCGGTACGAGAAGCCGCGTCAGGAAGACCTGCTGAACCGCTGGACCTGGATCCCGTTCGGCGCCGGCAAGCATCGCTGCGTGGGAGCGGCCTTCGCTCAGATGCAGATCAAGGCGATCTTCTCGGTCCTGTTGCGCGAGTACGAGTTCGAGATGGCCCAGCCGCCGGAGAGCTACCAGAACGACCATTCCAAGATGGTCGTCCAACTGGCCCGGCCCGCCACCGTCCGCTACCGGAAGCGCGCCTGATGGGTTCCTACCGCGTTGAGGTCGACCGCGACCTGTGCCAGGGCCACGCCATGTGCTCCCTGGAGGCACCGGACTACTTCAACGTCCCCAAGCGCGGCACTGTCGAGATCCTCGACGAGACCCCGCCCGACGACGCGCGCGAGGAGATCGAGCGCGCTGTCGCCGAGTGCCCGACCCAAGCCCTGTTCATTCGCGAAACCAGCTGAAAACAAAGGACAAGACAATGACGTCATTCCCCCGCGAACAACTCGAAGAGTGGGTCGAGCGGTGGCTGCAGGTCAACCGTGACGCCGAGGCGGCCGGCGACTGGAAGCCCATGGCCGACTTCTACACCGACGACGCCACGTACGGCTGGAACATCGGCCCCAAAGAGGACGTCATGTGCCTCGGCAAGGCCGAAATCCGCGACATCGCCCTGGGTTTGGAGATGGAGGGCCTCGAAGGCTGGAAATACCCGTACCAGCGCGTGGTGATCGACGACAAGCAGGGTGAGGTCGTCGGCTTCTGGAAGCAGGTCGTGACAGATCCGGACGACGCCTCGGCCCCCGCGCGCGAGATCTACGGCATCGGCGGCAGCTGGTTCCGGCTGGAGAACGTCGACGGCGAACCGAAGATCGCCTGGCAGCGCGACTTCTTCGACTTCGGCCACGTGCAGAAGCTCTACCTGGACCTGATGACGGCCGGAAAACTGTCAAAGGGCATGCAGCAGCGCATCCAGCGCAGCCTCGCCGGCGAGCAGCTGCCGGGTTACTACCCCCTGGGCGAGGCTCCCGTCCCGATCTGGTGAAAACCGGCCGAGCGGTTATTGGGGGTGGGGTGTGACGAACGTAACTTTTCCCTCTACGCTAACTGAAACAGGTTCTAGTGGAAGGCACGTGCGGTGAAGACAAAAGGTGCTCTCATCTGGGAGTTCAACCAGCCGTGGTCGATCGAGGAGATCGAGATCGGTGACCCCGTC
The DNA here is from genome assembly GCF_045310825.1 of Mycobacterium sp. SMC-21. Taxonomy (NCBI): domain Bacteria; kingdom Bacillati; phylum Actinomycetota; class Actinomycetes; order Mycobacteriales; family Mycobacteriaceae; genus Mycobacterium; species Mycobacterium sp. SMC-21. The sequence continues at coordinate 29,129 of NZ_JBJIAO010000012.1, forward strand.
AAGGACGAGGTCAAGATCCAGATGGAAGCCTCGGGCATGTGCCACTCGGACCACCACCTGGTGACCGGCGACATCCCGATGGCCGGTTTCCCGGTGCTCGGCGGCCATGAAGGCGCCGGCATCGTGGTCGAGGTCGGCCCGGGCGTGGACCACATCGCCGTCGGCGACCACGTCGTGCTGTCGTTCATCCCGTCGTGTGGCGAGTGCCCGTCGTGTCAGGCCGGTATGCGCAATCTGTGCGACCTGGGCATGTACCTGTTGACCGGCACCGCGGTGTCCGACGGCACCAACCGCGTGCATGCCGCCGACGGCACGCCGGTGATCCCGATGACCCTGCTGGGCACCTTCAGCCCGTACATGGTGGTGCACAAGAGCTCCGTCGTGAAGATCGACCCCACCATCCCGTTCGAGGTCGCCTGCCTCGTCGGCTGCGGCGTCACCACCGGCTACGGCTCGGCGGTCCGCAGCGGCGACGTCCGCCCCGGTGACGACGTCTGCATCGTCGGCGTCGGCGGCGTCGGCACGGGTGCCCTCCAGGGTGCGCTCAATGCCGGTGCCCGCAACGTGTTCGTCGTGGATCCCGTTGAATTCAAACGGGACAACGCCCTGAAGTTCGGCGCCACGCACGCCTACCCCGACATCTACAGTGCCATGGCCGGCGTCGCGGAGGTCACCGAAGGCCGCATGGCCACCAAGACCATCGTCACCGTCGGTGAGCTGCACGGTGAGGACATCGACAACTACCTCAACATCACCAGCAAGGGCGGCACCTGCGTGGTGACGGCGGTCGCGAACATGGCCAGCCTGGACGTCAAGCTCAACCTGTCGATGCTGACGCTGATGCAGAAGCGCCTGCAGGGCACCATCTTCGGCGGCGGCAACCCGCACCACGACATCCCGTCGCTGCTGGCCATGTACAAGGCCGGCCGCCTCAACCTCGACGACATGGTCACCCGCCAGTACAAGCTGGAGCAGATCAACGAGGGCTACCAGGACATGCTGGAGGGCCGCAACATCCGCGGCGTCATCCGGTACACCGACGCCGACCGCTGAACCCACTTTCGCTGAGTCGGCCTGGGGGACGTCCCAGGCCGACTCGGCGTTGTCCGTAGGAGGAAAACCCTTGTCCGACAGTCCCGTTGTCATCGCCTCGCAGTCGTCGTGGCGATGCGTGCAGAGCCACGACCGCGAGGGCTGGCTGGCCCTGATGGCCGACGACATCGTCGTCGAAGACCCGATCGGCGAGGCCGTCACCAACCCCGACGGCACGGGAGTGAAGGGCAAGGAGGCGCTCGCCGCCTTCTACGACACCAACATCGGTCCTAACCAGCTGACGGTGACGTGCGAGGAGACGTTCCCGTCCAGCTCGCCCGACGAGATCGCCTACATCCTGGTGCTGCGCACCGAATTTCCGAACGGCTTCGTGGCCAGCGTCCGCGGCGTGTTCACCTACAAGGTCAGTGCCGAGGGGCTCATCACCAACCTGCGCGGGTACTGGAACCTCGAGGCCATGAAGTTCGAGCAGCCGGCCGATCAGGCCAACTGATTGTCGGCGTAGAACCGGGCCGCGCGGCGAATCGCGTTCACCGTCGGCTCCGGTTCCCAGCCCAGCTCCCGCCGCGCCTTGCTGTTGTCGGCCGGTGACGTCATGTGCAGCAGCCGCGTGATGGTGACCAGCGGCGGAATCTTGCCCGGGCGCACCGCACGCAGCGGCTCCGTGGCGTAGGCACCGGCGTACATCGCGGCCTTGGGCACCCCGAATCGCGGTGGCCGCACACCGGTTTCGTCGGCCGCCGTCTCGAGGATGGTGCGCAGCGGCAGGTAGCTCTCCGAGATGATGTAGCGCTCACCGACGCGGCCGTGCTCGGCGGCCAGCAGCAGCGCCCGGGCGGCGTCCTCGATACCGACCACTTCCGCGGCCGCATCAGCGGCATAGAACCGCATCCGGCCGGCCGCGGTACGCGCCACGATCTCGCCGTGCGGCGTCGGCTGCCAGTCCCGAGGGCCATAGGTGTTCGACACACACATCGCGACGGCCGGCAGCCCCCGCTGCGCCACCGCATCCAGCACGAGTTGCTCTGCGGCACGCCGTGATCGGACGTAGTCGCCACCCTTGTCGGCCCAGTTGAACGGCGTGTCCTCGGTGACGACGGAGCCGTCATCGCTGACGGCGATGGTGCAGATCGTGCTGACGAACACGAACTTGTCGAGATCGGCGTCCACCGCGATGTCCAGTACCCGCCGCAGTCCGTCGACGTTGGTCCGGAACAACGGCGCCGGGTCCGGCAGCATGGCCCGGGCGTCGACGACGCAGTAGAAGACGACGTCCCGATCGCACATGGCGGCCCGCACCGCGTCGTCGTCGAAAATGTCTCCGTAGCAACGCTCGACGTCGAGATCGTCGATGCCGCGGGTCGAGCTGGTCTCCCGCAGCAGCACCCGAACGTCGTCGCCGCGCTCGACGAGCTGGCGCGTGACGTGCGAGCCGAGGAAGCCACTGGCTCCCATCACCAGAGACTTGCGCGGTGCCATCAGGCGCGCGGCCCGACCGGCCGGCCGAGCAGGCGGTCCGGTTGCGACCACCACGGCGCGGCGTCGGCCTCACCGATCCCGGTGATGTCGTTGGCTTCGACGAAGTATTCGTGCACCCGTGCGGGGTCGACGGCGGGTGCGCGCTTGCCCCATTTGACCGAGAGGAAGCCGCTGTCCCCCATCGACTTCTGGTGCAGCACATAGGGAGACATCGACCGCGCACCGCGGCCGACGGTGACCCCGCCGAACGTCCACGCGATGTACGGGAGCACCCGGCGCCAGTACACCTGGCTGAACGTGCCGCGTTCCCGCAGAATGTTCGTGCCCGGCATCACGCCCGGATCGAAGTACGCCGCGGACATCCCTTCGGGCACCAGCTGCCCCGCCGCGCGCGACAGATAGAACAGACCGAGCTTGGTACGCGCGTAGGCCTGGACACCGTCATCGCTGGGCAGGCACTGCTCGGCGAGCGGCTGCCATTCCGCGGTCTTCACCCGCGCCAGCCGCTGGAACAGCGTCTGGCGAATGGTCGGGGACCCGACGATCATGATCCGGGCATCAGCGGCCAGCTGCGGGCTGATCCGCGCCAGCAGCGCGTGTGGGCCGAAAAGATTGGTGGCGACGGTCAATTCGATGCCGTCAGGGCTGAGTTCACGGGCGTCGTTGCGCAGCACCGCAGCGTTGAGCACGACAGTGCTGAGCGGCGGGATGACGCCGTCCGTCACCAGGCACGCGATCTCGTCTGCGGCGCGACGCACGCTTTCGCGCGAACCCTGGTCGCACACCACGATGTGGGTGGTGCCGTCGGCCGCGCGGTCACCGAGCAGCGCCTTGAGTTCCTCGCCCCGCTCGGCGTTCCGGACGGGCAGCACGCAGTGCCAGCCCGGCGTTCCCACGATTCGTTTCGCCAGTCCGAGCCCCAGCCCGGAGGTGGCGCCCGTCAGCAGCAGACTGCGGGTTTCCATCTGATTCATCACCCGACTTCCGCTGGAACCGACGAATTGCTGGACGGTGCCCCCTCATTCAGGCCGATGCGGGCATGCAGGCGAGCCAGCGGCGCGGGCGCCCACCAGTTGGCCTTGCCCAGCAGCACCATGACGGCCGGGAGCAGGATGGTCCGGATCACGATGGCGTCCACCAGGATCGCCACCGCCAGCCCGAACCCGAAGATACGCAGGAACGACACCTGCGAAGCGATCAATCCGGCGAACGTGATGGCCATGACGAGCGCCGCGGCAGTGACGATCCGGCCGGTTCCGGCCAGACCGAGAGCCACCGATTCGCGGCCGGCCACATCGGATTTGTCCGAGGCGAGCCAGAATTCGCGGATGCGAGCGATGATGAACACTTCATAGTCCATCGACAGCCCGAACGCCACGCAGAACATCAACACTGGCATGGTCGACACCAGGGTGCCCACGACCGTGGTCCCCAGCCCACCGAGGTGCCCCTCCTGGAAGATCCACACCAGCGCCCCGAACGTCGCAGTGAGCGACAAGGCGTTGAGCACCAACGCTTTCAGCGGGATGATCACACTGCCGCTCAGCAGGAACAGCAGGACGAACATCACCACGGCGATCAACCCGAGCATCGTCGGCACCCGGCTCGCGATGGCCTCGACGCCGTCGCGGTTCGACTGCGCGGCGCCCGTGAACAGCGGCGTCATGCCGGCCGGCGGCGGCACGGCGTGCAGCCGGTCCAGCGCTTCGTCGGACGCCGCGCTGAACGGCAGCGTCGTGGTGGTGACGGTCAGGAAGCTGGCGTCTTTCCCGGTACCGGCTTCGTGCCCGGCGGGCCCGATCGCCCGGCCACCGGCATAGGTGGCACCCGGCCCGGCCGCGGCCACCACGGTCGGCACCTTGGACAGCTCGGCGGCGTAGGCGTCGATGGCGGCGTTGTCACGGGACCCGTTGCCGTGCAACAGCACGATGTGCACCGGCAGCCCGGCGTCCTGCGTGAAGTCGCTGCGCACGTGGTCGCCCACCTGCCGGGCCGACGATGTGGTCGGCAGGATGCGGTCGTCGGGGAAGCCGAACTTGATGTTGAGGAACGGCAGTCCGACGATCACGAGCGGAATCAGGGTGACGGCGGCGGCGATCCTGGGACGGCGCATCACGGCGTGCGTCCAGGTGTACCACCGTGATTCGGTGAGCGGTCCGCGCCGGCCCGGCTTGCCGATCCGCTTGCCGGCGACGCGGATGGCGGCCGGCGTGATGACGAGCGCCGCGAGTGCGGCCATGGCCACCACCGATACCGCGCCGTACGCGAACGACCGCAGGAAGTACATCGGGAAGACCGCCATGGTCGCCAGGCACAGCGCGACGGTGGCCGCCGAGAACACCACCGTGCGGCCCGCGGTGCGCATGGTGCGCCGCAACGCCTCGTCGGGGTGGGAGCCGTCGCCGATCTCTTCGCGGTATCTGCTCACCAACAGCAGTGAGTAGTCGATCGCCAGGGCCAGGCCGAGCGCCACGGCGAGGTTGAGCGCGAACACCGAGACGTCGACGAACTCGGCCAGAACCCGAAGGATCGCAACGGAACCCGAGATCGCGAAGGCTCCGACCGCCAGGGGCACCAGGGCGGCGACGACGCCGCCGAAGACCCACACCAGCACCAGGAATGTCAGTGGCAGCACGATGGCCTCGCTGAGGGTCAGGTCGTGCCGGCTCTGCTCGTTGACGGCGGAGTACACCGCACCGGGGCCGCCTGCCGAGATCGTGAGGCCCGGATCGCGTTGGCCGACATAGCGTTCCACCAACGCGGTGGAGGACGCTATGCCGGTGGTCTCGTTGCCGTCCATGAAGGCGATGACCAGGGCCGAGCGCCCGTCCTTGCTCACCAGGCCGGCCGCGACCGGATCGGGCGCCTCGAACGGCGACAGCACCCGCGCGACGTGTTCGGTGCCGCGCAGCTCGGTCACCAACCGGTCGACCGCAGCCCGCTGAGGAGCAGCGGTCACCGGCACCCCCGGGTCTCTGGCCTGCACCAGCAGGTTCAGGTTCACGAAGCCGCGATGGAACTCTTCGGTGAGCACCTTGTTGGCGCGGTTGGACTGGGCGTCGGGGTCGGTGAAGCCGCCGGCGCCGAGCAGATCCGCGACGGGCGCGGACAGGATGCCGAAGACCGACATCAGCAGGACGGTGGCGACGAGAATTCGCTTGGGCGCGGCGATCACCGCGCGCGAGATCAGATCGAGCATCGCCCGGGTCACGCAGCCTTCGGGAAGACGTTGAGCACGACGGCGGCACCCAGGCCACCCGCGCTGACGATCGCGCCCGCGCCGATGCCGCCGCCGCGGCGCTGCAGTTCGTTGATCAAGGTGCCGGCCACGCGCGTACCGGAGGCGCCGTACGGGTGGCCGAGTGCCAGACCGCCGCCGTGCACGTTGAGCCGGTCGCGGCTGATGTTCAGCGAGCGCTCGTAGGCGATGCCGATCGAGGCGTAGGAGTCGTGGACGTCGTACAGGTCGACGGCTTCGGTGTCGATGCCGGCGCCGTCCAGGGCACGCCGGGTGGCGGTGATCGCCGCATCGGTGGCGCGCTCGGGCTCCGAACCGACGACGGACCAGCCGATGATCTCGGCAAGCGGGGTGAGGCCGTGGCGGCTCGCGAAGTCAGGGTCGCAGATCATCATCGCGGCGGCGCCGTCGGTCAGGCCCGTCTGGTTGCCGGGCGTCACCGTGCAGTCCTCGCCGAGGAACGACGTCAGTGCCGACAGATTGGTCATGTTGAATTCGCGGCACGGCAGCTCGTCGGCGAAAACTTCTGTGCCGTCGACGCTTACCGCGACCTTCTCGGTGTCCAGGACACCGCCCTCGATGGCGTCCGAGGCCAGCGTGTGCGCCCGCGCGGACCACTCGTCGACCTCCTGCCGCGTCAGGCCGTACTGCCGCGCGGTGCCTTCGCCGAGCGTGCGGGCCAGGTCGAGCGCGGGCATCTCGCCGATGCCGGGATGCATCGGGGCGATCTGGGTGTCGGTGATCCCGGTGGCCGCGAAGTGCGGACCGGCCAGCGGCGACGCCGAGGGCGTGTTCAGGCCACCGGCGATGACGCAGTTGCCCATGCCCGCCTTGATGGTCGCGACCGCCTGGTGCATCGCCATCATGCCCGACGCACACCAGCCGCCGACCGCGACGGCGGGAGTGTCCAGCGGCAGTCCCATGTCGAGGGCCGAGTAGCGGGCGATACATCCGCCGCCCTGCAACACCTCACCGAGCACGATGTTGTCGATCAGTTCGGGGTCGACACCCGAGCGGTTGATGACCTCGCGGATCACGGTGCTGGCGAGGTCGAACTCGGAAACGTTGGCCAGTCCACCTACCAGCGAACGCGTGAACGGGGTTCGCGCATACGCAACGACTACGGGATTGGTCAAGGTTCTTGCCCTCCTCGGCAACGACGTCCGCGTACGGCACCGCGCAATCCGCGGACTGCCCAGAACTGTCGTGTGCGCGCGGACATAACGGCATGGCTGTTCTTCGTTGTGCTGATGCCAGCGACTAACGGCAATAGTTTGTAGCACGCGAATCGGACGCGGTCTATATTCCAGAAGCGTAAATATCCACGTCAAGAGCGTTAATTATGAATTTAGCGAACTAGTTAGAACTTGTTTCAATATTTGCATATGGCATGGGTCGGTGTAACCCCGGTCACAGTCGGAACAGCGTTGGCGCACAACCGATAACACCGTTTCGAACGCCACCCGCCGGCGCCATGAATCGGCCCGTTGACCGCGCAGTCAATTCAGTGGAGCCCGTCGCCGTGGCAAACCAGCGGTCGGTCCTGCAGCAAACTCTGGGCTCGACAGCATCCGGTAGAACATGTTCTAGTAGCGGCATGCTCGACTTCAGCACCGACACCCTCAGCCCGGAGGAAGCGCAGCGCCTCCGTTCCGTATTCGAGCCGCTGACCCAGTCCGTCCGCGAACTGATGGACGCGACCGCCCGCAGCGATGCCGATGCCGACACCATCGCGGCCGCGAAAGCCGAAATCGAGTCGGCCACCGCGCGGTTGCGCTCCAAGCAACTGGAGAAGACCTGGGGCCTGCGCTTCACCACCGAAGGCGAGTGGCTGCCGTGGACCAATGCCGTTGTGGGCCTGCGCAACCCGGTCGCGCCGCCGCTGACGGTCGTGCTCGAAGCAACCGACTATGTGTGGTCCGAATTCTCCCTCGGCGCCGCCTATGAGGGCCCGCCCAACCACGCGCACGGCGGCGTCTGCGCCATGATCCTGGACCACGTGCTGGGTGAGGTCGCATCGAACGACGGCACCACCCGGTTCACCGGCACGATCAACGTGAAGTACGTGCGTCCCACGCCGCTGGGCAAGCTGCGGGCCGAGGCACGCATCGTGCGCACCGAGGGTTTCAAGGCCTACGGGGTCGCCCACATCGCCGACGACCAGGGCGTCACCATCGAAGCCGAAGGTGTCTTCATCCAGCCCAAGTGGGCCCGCGGCTAGATGACGCGGTCGATCGGCGCCAAAGACTGGCTCGGCGCCCACATTCCTGACCAGACCGGCCGCACGGTCCTGATCACCGGCGCCAACGGCGGTCTCGGTGCCGCGACCGCGCGGCATCTGGCGGCCGCCGGCGCCCGGGTGATCCTGGCCTGCCGCCGCCCGGCACAGGCCGAGGCACTGGCCGCCGAAATCGGTTCTGCCGCGCACACGCTGAACCTCGACCTGGCGAGTCTGGACTCCGTGAAGTCGGCCGCGGCCGCCTGCGGACCCGTCGACACCGTGGTCGCGCTGGCCGGGGTGTGCCACGTGCCCTACGGCCTGACCGCCGACGGTTTCGAATTACACACCGGCATCAACCATCTCGGACATTTCGCGTTGGTCGGCAGGCTCCTGGACCGCATCACCGATCGCGTCGTGGTGGTCACCAGCCGCGCGCACGAGTTCGTCGGGCGGCCGGGATTCGGCAGGCTCATGCCCGCTGATCCGGGATGGCGGACCCGTCGCTACTCCGCTTTCGACGGGTACTGCCAAGCCAAGCTGGCCAACCTGCTGTTCGCCAATGAACTGCAGCGGCGCCTGACGGCAGCCGGCAGCACGGTGAAATCGATATCCGCACAACCCGGTTGGGCCGACACCGACGCCGGCATGCACTCGGGCCGCAAGTGGGGCGACCTCTCGTGGCGCGCCTCGTGCCGGGCCATCGGCCAGCCGGCCGACGTCGCGGCCCTCTCGATCACCTACGCCGCCGCCGCGGATGACGTCGCCGGCGGTGGCTATTACGGACCCGACCGATTCTTCGGCATGCGCGGGCTACCGGCGCCGGCGAAGGCCGGCCGCGCGGCCACCGACCAGGCCCTGATGACCGCGAATTGGGTTGCCGCCGAACACCACACCGGTGTCCGGTACGACATCTGACAACAGGAGCCGACCGTGTCAACCGACGCACCGGACGTCGCCCGGCTGCCCCTCGCCCCCGACGTGCCTCTGAGTCTGCGCGAGCGCATCGCCGCAATCCAGGTGGCGCACAGCGGATGTGAGACGTTCCGTGACGCCGGCGGGCCCGTCACCACCGTGCGCATCGCGCCGAAGTGGATGATGCCGCCGATCATCGCCGTCACGTCGCCGCAGGGTGCCCGCGACGTCCTGACCGCCACGTACCCGGCCGTCGACCGCGACTTCCCGTTCATGACGGAACAACAGAAGCTCAACGGCGGCTCGCTGCTGAATTTCAGCCACAAGGAGTGGGTCGGGCGGCGCCGCATGCTGCAACCGGTGTTCACCACCGCGCGCATCGCCGAGCTCAACGAGCAGATGTATGACATCGCCACCGACGCCGCGACCTCGTGGCGCGACGGGTCCGAGATCGACCTCGACCAGGAGAGCCGGCGGATCACCATGCGGGTGCTGGGCCGCACCATCATGGGATTCGAACCCGGTTCTTACACAGACGAATTGGTCGATCCGCTGCGCCGCATCAGCAAGTACATCGCCGACCGGGGCCGCGCGCCGGTGAAGCTGCCGAGTTGGGTGCCGACCAAGGAGCGGCGCTTCGCGGTCAGGTTCAACAACGTGGCACACGATCTCGCCGCGCAGATTCTGCAGGACTGCCGCACCGATCCAGAGCTGAGTGCGCCCCTCGTCCGCGCCATGATGGAGGCCCGCGACCCGGAGACCTCAGAACCGCTGACGGACGAGGACATCTGCCACGAGCTCGTCATCTTCCTGGCCTCCGGACTGGAGACCACCGCGACGACGCTCGCCTACGCGCTGTGGGCACTGGGCCGTCATCCCGAGATCTTCGACCGGGTCGCCGCCGAGGTCGCCGCCGTCGACGAGGCCGCGCTACGGACCAATCCGCGCAGCCACCTGCCTTACACCGTCAGCGTCATCCAGGAGGCCCTGCGCCTGGGCGGCCCGACACCCGCGGTGATGCGGATCGCCCGGCAGGACATGGCCGTCGACGGCTTCCGCGTCGAGGCGGGCAGCATGCTCATGGTCGGCGTCTACGCGATGCACCGCGACCCCCAATTGTGGGACCGCCCACTGGAATTCGATCCCGATCGGTTCACCGCGGGGCGCTCCCGGATGCAGTGGCAGTTCCTGCCGTTCGGCGGTGGGCCGCGGTCGTGCATCGGCGAGTTCTTCGCGCTGACCGCCGCGACCCTGGAACTCGCGTCGATCGTCCGGCACTGCCGGCTGACGTCGCGCAGCGCGACGTTCCCGATCACCGCGCCGCTCACCATCGTGCCGGACGGGCCCATCCCCGCCCTGGTCCAGACCGTCAACGCCTAGGAAGACGCCGTGCCACGACGAGCCCCGGTACGCACCGCCGAGCTGAACCTGGAAACCCTGACGCTGCAGCAGGACGGCCGCGTCCTGACCGCGCGGTTCGACGACCCGCCCAACCACTTCCTGTCGCTGCGGCTCGTCAAGGACATGGACCGGCTGACCCGGGCCGCGGATCGGGACCCGTCGGTCGGCGCCGTCATCCTGACCGGCACCGGAGACAAGTTCATCTCGCACTCCGAACCCGAACAGGTGCAACTGTTCTTCCAGATGGCGACGCCGCCGCTGCCGTCACGCGCGGTGACGTGGTCCATCAAGCTCAACAACGCCGCCATGCGCGTGCCCGCCCTGCTCAGGGCCACCGAGACCCGCGGCGGCGACTGGGGCACCGGCATCGTCTACAGCGCAATCCTCAAGCGGACCATCACCCGGATGAACCGGTCGGGCGTCGTCTACCTCGCGGCCATCAACGGCACGGCCCTCGGCGGTGGGTTCGAACTCGCGCTGTTCTGCGACCTGCGCATCGCGGCCGACGCCGACCGGGTCCGCATCGGCCTGATCGAGATTCTGGCCGGCCTGGTACCGGGAGGCGGTGGGAGCCAACGACTTCCGGCGATGCTCGGCATGTCCGCCGCGCTGGAGCACATGCTGGAGGGCCGCCCGCTCACCGCGCGCGAGGCGCTCGACGCCGGCATCGTGCACCGGCTCGCGCCTGCCCAGGGATTGCTCGACGACGTGCAGGCCACCGCGCAGCGCCTGGCCCGCCGCTCCCCCTACGCCATCGCGGCCGTCAAACGCGCCGTCTACTTCGGCGGCAACAGGTCGTTGTCCGCGGCCCTCGACTTCGAGCTCGCGGGATTCGTCGGGACCGGCCGCAATCCGCGAAAGCACTTGACGGCGGACGCTTTTCAGCAGGACTACGAGACCATCGGCGACAGTCCCTTCGCCGGCCACATCGAGCCCTGGCTATCCGGCACCCGCGTCGAGCAATAGGCTGGACCCATGCCGTCCGTCTTCACCATGATCATCAACCGCGACCTGCCGGGCCGATTCGTCTACGAGGACGACGACGTCGTCGCGTTCCTCACCATCGAGCCCATGACGCCGGGTCACACTCTGGTCGTGCCCCGGGCCGAGGTGGACAACTGGCAGGACGTGGACCCCGAGCTGTGGGGCAAGGTGATGGCCGTGTCGCAGAAGATCGGCCGCGCGGTGTGCACCGCCTTCGACACCGAGCGGGCCGGCGTCATCATCGCCGGGCTCGAGGTGCCGCACCTGCACGTCCACGTGTTCCCGGCCCGCAACCTGTCCGACTTCGGGTTCGCCAACGTCGACCGCAACCCGTCGCCCGAATCACTCGACGAGGCTCAGGCCAAGATCATCGCCGCCCTCGGCACCGTCGGCTGATTCGGCAGAGCCGGCCGCGCCGCCGATCCGCGGCAGGCGCACGGTGAATCGGCAGCCCTGCCCCGGCGAGGTCGTCACGGTGACGACGCCGCCGTGCGCCCGCACCAGCGAGTCGACGATCGAGAGCCCCAGGCCCGTGCCGCCGCTGGTCCGGGTACGTGACGAGTCGGTGCGGTAGAAGCGCTCGAAGATGCGGTGGGCGTCCTCGGCCGACAGGCCCGGGCCCTGATCGCAGACCTCGAGCACGGCATCGGTGCCGACGGTGCCGACGCGCACCGTGATGCCACCGGTCTCCGGCGTGTGCTGCACGGCGTTCATGACCAGGTTGCCCAGCACCTGGCGCAGCCGGGCTTCATCGCCCAGGACTTCCGGAGTCCCGGGGCCGTCCAACAACTCCAGCGACACCGTCCGCCGCGGCGCGATGGACCGCGCGTCGTGCACCGCATCGGTCGCCAGGATCAGCAGGTCGACGGGCCGCTGCTCCAGCGGTCGCTGCTGGTCCAGCCGTGCGAGCAGCAGCAGATCCTCGACCAGCAGACCCATGCGCCGGGCCTCGCTCTCGATGCGGCTCATCAACATCTCGACGTCGCTGGCAGCACCCTGCCGGTACAGCTCGGCGAAGCCGCGAATGGTGGTCAGCGGCGTCCGCAGCTCGTGGCTGGCGTCGGTGATGAAGCGGCGCATCCGCTCCTCGGAAGTCCGCGCCGACTCTGCCGACTGTTCCGACGAGGCCACGGCGTTCTGAATCTGCGCCAGCATTCCGTTGAGCGCCAACGACAATCGGCCGACCTCGGTGCGGGAGTCCCGCTCGGGCACACGACGGTCGAGCTGACCCGAAGCGATGTCCGCGGCAGTGCGCTCCACCTCGTCCAGCGGCCGGAGGCTGCGGTGCACCGCGACGTACCCGGCGATGCCCAGGATCAGCAGCACCGCGGCACCGATACCCACCTGCGACCAGGCCAGCGCCCGCACCGTCGACGCCACGTCGGACAGGTCGATCGCGACCGTCGTCAGTTCCCCGTCCGGGCCGCGCACCGTCATGGCCCGCCACTTCACGTCGGAGTGGTGGATCGAGCCGACCGTCGTCGGCACCGGGCCGACGTCGTTGCTGTCGGGCAGCGCCGGCTGCGCGTCGTTGTCGTTGACGGCGATCCACGCCCGGCCGTCGGGGTCGATGCCGCGGACGTAGAAGTTCGACGGCGGCCGCGCCGGGTTCGGGCCCTCGATCGGGGTGGCCGGGATACGCCGCGGCTCCTGCGCCCAGCTCCGCGACGCGTCGAGCAGTGTCTCGTCGACGCGGTTGATCAGGCTGTGCTGCATGATCGAGGTGACGGCGACGCCGGAGGCCAGCAGGCCGAGGGCCGCCAGCAGCACCATCGCGGCGACCAGCCCCACCCGCAGCGGAATGCCGCGTGTACCGCGCCATGTCCCGTCGCTGCGCTCGCCCAGGTGGCGTGTCATCACTCCATTGTTGGTGATGCCCCGCCAAAAATGTCTCAGCGCCGTCTGTTCTTCGCGCGAGCGCTCATCACCGCGGCTCGCGGAGCACGTAACCGACCCCCCGCAACGTGTGCAGCAGGCGCTTCTCACCGGTGTCGATCTTGCGGCGCAGGTACGACACATAGGACTCGACGACGTTCACATCGCCACCGAAGTCGTAGCGCCACACGTGGTCGAGGATCTTGGGCTTCGACAGCACCGTGCCCGCATTGATGATGAAGTAGCGCAGCAGCGTGAACTCGGTGGGCGACAGCGACACCGGTTCGCCGGCCTTCCACACCTCATGGGTGTCCTCGTCGAGCTCGATGTCGGCGAACGTCAGCCGGGCACTGCGCGGCTCTTCGACCCCGCGGCCCGTGCGACGCAGGATCACCCGCAGCCGGGCCACGACCTCTTCCAGGCTGAACGGCTTGGTGACGTAGTCGTCGCCGCCGAGCGTCAGGCCGGCCACCTTGTCCTGCAGGCTGTCGCGGGCGGTGAGGAAGAGCGCGGGCGCGTCGATACCGTCGGCGCGCATCCGGCGGAGCACGCCGAAACCGTCCATGCCGGGCATCATCACGTCGAGGATCACCGCATCGGGCTTGACCTCGCGGGCCTTGTCGAGCGCGGCGGGGCCGTTGGAGGCGGAGTGCACCTCGAAGCCCTGGAACTTCAGACTGACCGACAACAGCTCGACGATATTGGTCTCGTCGTCCACGACGAGAATCCGCGCTTCGGGGGTCGCCTCAGGAACTGCAGCCATGGCCATGCAGCCATGGTCCTCGCAGGCCTTAAATCCTCCCTGCCTGGTGACTGTGAAGATGCTGTGAGTCGTACAGCCATTTGCCAGACCTCCCGCATCTCGGTCACATCAGATGTGACCGGCGCCATACACTTGGCCGATGGATTTGGGTAAAGCCCTGTCAGACCTGGCCGCGGCGCCGCTGAAGATCGCCAGCGCCGGTCTGGAGATCGCCAGCGGCACGCTGTCCACCGTGCAACACGCGCTCGGCGACACCAGCGTGGGTTCGCCCGTCATGTCCATGCTCGGCCTCGACGACACGCTGAGCCGGGCCGGCCGCCTCACCCGCCTGGTCGACGACGACGCTCCGCTGGGCCGGGCGCTGGCACCGGGCGGTGTGCTCGATCGGTTGCTCCGCCCGGGTGGCCTGGTCGATCAGATCAGCCAGGACGGCGGCCTCCTCGACCGCCTGACCGCCGAGGGTGGCGCCGTGACCCGGGCCCTGGCACCGGGCGGCGTCATCGATCGGCTGACCCTCGACGGCGGCCTGCTGGACCAATTGACATCCGACGACGGCGCGTTGTCCCGCGTGCTCGCCCCGGGCGGCTTCGCCGAACAGGTGCTCGCCCCCGACGGTGTCGTCGATCGGGTACTCAGCGAGGAGGGCATCGCCGCCCGCCTGATCGCCAAGGACGGACCGGCCGACCGCGTGCTCGCCGACGGCGGTGTCGTCGACCGGCTGCTGAGTTCGGGCGGCATCGTCGACCGGCTGCTCGAACCGGGCGGCCCCGCCGACCGCGTCCTGGCCGACGGCGGCGTCGTCGACCGCGTGCTGTCCACCGACGGCATCCTCGACAGAGTGCTCGCCCCGGGCGGGGTGGCCGACCGTGGCCTCGCCGAGGGCGGCGTCGTGGAACAGATGCTCGCCGACGGCGGCATCGTGGACCGGGTTCTTCGCCCGGAGGGCATCGCGGACCGATTGGTCGGCGAAGGCGGTATCGCCGACCGGCTGTTGGCCGACAACGGTGTGGTCGATCGCGTGCTGCGTGCCGACGGCATCGCCGACCGCCTGCTCGGCGATGGCGGGCCGGTCGACAAGATGCTCTCCGACGGCGGCCTGGTGGACCGCCTGCTGAGCGAGGGCGGCATCGCCGAACGGCTGCTCGATGAGGGCGGCGCCATCGACGTCCTCACCGCACCCGACGGTGCCCTGATGAAGTTGAACGACGTCGTCGACAACCTCAACCAGCTGGCGCCCGTGCTCGCCGGGCTGGCTCCGACCGTCGACAAGCTGTACGACGCGGTGCTCGTGCTCAACGAGGCAGTGAACCCGCTGAGCAACATCGCCGGGCGCATCCCGCTGAGCCGCCAACGCGGCAAGCGAGCCGCCAAGGCCGCAGCCGCGCGGCAAGTCGTCGACCAGAATGGGCAGGACCCGCCGATATCCGGCCAGTGAAGCTGACGGGTTAGGATTCGGGGCGGTTCGGGCGTGCTCGAGCCGCATGCCTCCCTAGCTCAGTGGTAGAGCACCGCTCTTGTAAAGCGAAGGTCGTCGGTTCAATCCCGACGGGGGGCTCCAACAGGAAGCGACCACTTGTCGGTGGCTCGCCGTAGTGTCCGCGCATGAGGTTCTGCCTGGGATGCGGTTCGCCCCTTACGAAGCGCAGCCAGAAGAGTTATTGCGGTAATGCGTGTCAGGCGTCAGCACGCCGCGACGCGAAGACGAAGCGATGGCTCGAGACCGGCGAGACGGCCCTCGCCAGCTACCCGGATCATTACGTGCGCGAATACCTTGGAGTCGCTCAGTCCGGCTGCTGCGCGATCTGTGGCGGAGACACGACCTGGCAGGACCTGCCGCTGGCGTTGGTACTGGACCACATCGACGGCAACCCAACGAACAACCGTCGGGAGAACCTGCGGCTGATCTGTCCGAACTGCGACTCCCAGCTGCCGACGTACAAGAGTCGCAACCGCGGCAACGGCCGCCACTACCGTCGCGAGCGATATGCCAACGGCCAGTCGTACTGAGGACGATGCAGCCGTCGAATCCGCCTACTGCCGGGTGAAGCGGCCTACCCAGGCCAGCACGAGCGTGACGATGAGCAGCATCGGAGCGCCGATCTGCACCACCTCCAACTGCCGGCGGCTGACGACCGTCAAGGCCCCCAGGACCACCGCGACGACAACGACCACAAGGCGCATCGCCAGCAGTGGCCGGCTTTTCAGCGCCGACGCCAAGGTCCGGCGCCCGACGGTGACCACCAGCCTTCCGAGTGCAGCGCCAAGGCCGATGGTCGCCGCCGAGATCCCGAGCCGGGGTCCGACACCCAGGGTGTTGCCCGGGGCCGCCGTGACGAGCAGCAGCCACAGCAGGAACAGCACTCCGGCGGTACACCATCGCAGCCACCGGGCCATCGCCAATGCGATGTTGCGGCGTGCCAGACCGCCGAGGGTCGGATCGAGCGTGCCGGCGCCGAGGAAGCCCTGCAGCGCGCCCAGTAGCCGTCCCCGCGCCATCCGGTTGACTGCCAAGTTGTGCGTCGCGATGGCGTGATCGGGTTGCAACCGCAGCGCGGCAGTGTATTCAGCATCCGATTCGGCGGTGCGCGACAGCTTCCGAAAGATGTTCCCGCGCAACACGAACAGGTCGGGATCCGAGGGTTCCAGCCGGATCGCTTCGGTCACCTCGGCCAGCGCGGCATCCAGCCAGCCTTCATCGGACAGGATGTGGGCATACACCAGGTGGGTTCGATACTCGTTCGGGTCAGCGCATACCGCGCGCCAGGCCATCCATTTCGCCTCGTGCCACCGGCCTTGCCCGCGAAGCGCCAACGCGTACAACCGAATCGCGTGCTCGTTGTCAGGCGCCGATTTCAGCGCCGCATACAGCCTGCGCTCGGCGCCGATGTAGTCGCCGAGCCCGATGGCGGCCTGGGCATCGAAGATCAGCAGGGCCGGATGGTCCGGCGCCATCGACAGCGCGTGGGCCAGCACTTCACGGGCGCGCTGATGATTGTCGACGTCGAGGTACATCCGCGCCTGCTGCAGCGCGGCATCGACAGCCTCGGCCGTCACCGAATCTTGTTGCGACGCAGGTACTTCGCCAGTTCGTCGTAGGCGCCGTCGCGATTGCCGAATTCGACGACGTTGCGCGCCGTATCGAACCACGGACCGGTCGACGGGCGAACCTGCCGCAGCGCCGCCTCCACATCGGACATCCGCACCGGCCGGACCTGCCCGGTGTGCAGTGAATCGGCCATCGCCAATTGTGTTGCGGTGTCACAGACGTGCGCCAGATCCGCGCCCGAGAAGCCCGACGTGCGAGCCGCCAGTGCGGACAGGTCGATGCCCTCGATCGGACGATCCTGTAGGTGCAACCGCCCGATGCTGGCCCGGGCCGCGGTGTCGGGCAACCCGACGAAGACCATCCGGTCGAACCGGCCCGGCCGGCGCAGCGCCGCATCGACATCCCACGGCGCGTTGGTGGCGCCCAGGATGTACACGCCGTCATTGCTCGCCGAGGCCGAATCCAGTTCCTCGAGAAGGGTATTGACGATGGTCCGGATGCCGGACGTCCCGCTCAGGGCGGACCGGCGGTGGCCCAGTGCGTCAACCTCGTCGAAGAACAGCACACACGGCGCGTTGCGCCGCGCGGTGTCGAAGACCGCGCGGATGCTGCGTTCACTCTCCCCGAACCAGCGGTGCAACACGTCCGCGATGCCGACCTGGTAGAAGTTCGCACCCAACTCGCCCGACACCGCCTTGGCGATGAACGACTTCCCGCACCCGGGCGGCCCGTAGAGCAGCAGCCCGCCGCGGGCCGACATCTTGAAGGCCTTCATCAGCTCGGGGTTGCGCAGTGGCCCGAGTAGCGAGAGTTCGAGCTGCTTCTTGACGGCGTCCATGCCGCCGACGTCGGCAAGCCGCACCCCACTGCGCGTGACGGCCTCGAAGTCGTCCGCTCCCACCGCCTGCGCCGGTTCGTCGACAAAAGCGGGCTTGACGATGTCGGACACCTGATCTTCGGCCGCATCCCAGTCGAACGACGACTTCGGTTGCGGCACTTCGGGTTCAGCTACGGGTACTGGGGCGGCAAGTGCCGCGGTGCACTGCTGCAACAAGTTCTGCGCCGTGGTGTCGGTCGGGTCGGCGGCCAGTACCGCACCACAGTGCGCCAGTGCCTCGGCGTGCCGGCCCCGATCGGCCAGCAATGCGGCCAGGTGCAGGCGCAGAGCCAGCGCGTCCGGGCTCTGCTCGACGGCCTGCACCAACTGTGCGATCACCGGATCGTCGGTCATTTCCATCCCCCTCGCCCCCGAGCCGACTTCAATCCTAAGTCGGCAGTACCGGCAGCTGCCCGGTCACCGAGGCCCGGACCAGCCGGCAGCGATCCAGTAGTGCCCACCGATCGCGAGCGCGACGGTGACGGCCAACGCCACCAGCACCGGCCACCAGCGGGCAGCACGACGCCACAGCCGGTCACCCGGCCCAAGGTCCCCCAACGCACGACTCCCTCTGAAAACGTTCCGCAAGGTGTAGTCGGCGGGCACTCGGCCAACCGAACGCCGCCCGGCAGTGATCTGGCACACGGCGGAGAGTGGCCAGTCATGGGACCTACGATTCTGTTGTGACACTGCGCGACCGCGTCGCCGCCGCTCGACGCCGCATCCTCGGTGACCGGCCGTCCACCGCCGATACCGCGGGCCTGCCCGTCATCGCGCCGGCACGACCCATCGACCTGAGCGACGAACGTGCCGTCACCGAGGTCGTCGAGCTGGCGATGAACGTGGGCGAGGTGCTGCTGGACTCCGGCACCGGCGCCATCGACACCAGTAAGCAGATCGCCTTCGTCGCCGCCACCTACGGGCTGCCGGACTGCGCCGTCGACGTCACCTACAACGCCATCCACGTCTCGGCCCGGCGCGGTCCCGGCCTGCCACCGACCAACTACATGCGCACGGTGAAATACCGCTCGCTGGACTACACGCGCCTCGAACAGGTCGACACGCTGCTCCGGCAGATCGGCCGCGGACACCTCGGCCTCAAGCCCGCCCGCGCGGCGCTGGACCACATCGTCGCCGCCGACCACCCGTATTCACGCAAGGTCGCGCTGTCCGGCTGGGCACTGATGGCGGCCGCGGTGACGCTGATGCTGGGCGGCAGCCCGACACTCGCCGTCGTCTCGTTCATCACCACCGCCGCGATCTACGGCACCAACGTCGCACTCGGCAAGCTCGGCCTGCCCTACTTCTTCCAGCAGGTCATGGGCGGTTTCATGGCAACGGTCCCGGCAGCGTTCATCTACAAGCTGGCCATCGAACACAGCGCCGTCGTCGCGCCGTACCGCATCATCGTCTCCGGCATCATCGTGCTCATGGCCGGGCTGTCGCTCGTAGGTTCGGTGCAGGACGCCATCACCGGTGCGCCCGTCACGGCGGCCGGCCGGTTCATCGAGGTGATGGTCTACACCGCCGGACTGGTCGGTGGCGTGGGCATCGCGCTGCGACTCACCGCCACCCTCGGCGCCGGCCTGCCGCCGATGCAGCAGGAGGTGCTCCCCTACGCGCCGCTGCCGATCATGGTGCTCACCGGCGGTCTCGCGTCGGCGGCCTTCGCGCTCGCCAGCTACGCGTCACCGAAAGCGCTCACCACCTCGTTCGCGTCGGGTGCCGTCGGCGCGGGACTGGTCGGGTCCATCTTGAACGCGGGGCTGGGTCCGATCGTGGCCTCCGCGGTCGCCGCCACCGTTGTCGGTCTGGCCGGTGGCCTGCTGGCCCGGCGCGCCGTCGTCCCGCCGATCATCGTCGCCGTCGCCGGCATCACGCCATTGGTGCCCGGTCTCGCGGTCTACCGCGGACTGTCCGAGATCATGGCCGGCCAGACCCTGGCGGCCATCTCCAACCTCTTCACCGCCGTCATGGTGGGCTGCACGCTGGCGGCCGGGGTGACCCTCGGCGAATGGGTGGCGCGCACCATGCGCCGCCCGCGTCTTCCCCGCCGACTGCTCGGCTCGCGCGTAGCGTAAGGCGCCATGTCCGAGACCGGAATCTGGATTGCCTGGGGATTGCCCACCCCGGGACGGGAACTGCAGGCCCTCGCGGCGCTGCGCGATGCCCGCGGCTACCTGCAGGCACTCGTCGACGACGGCCGGATCGACAGTTTCGACGTCACGGTGCTGCGCCCGCAGACGACGGAGCTGGGCGGCTTCATCCACGTCAAGGGCACCCGCGTCCAGATCGACATGCTGCGCCGCGCTGGGGATTTCGAGCGCTGGGCCACCGGAATCCAGCTGATCGCGGACCGCGTGGCCTTCGTGGACAGCTGGGTCGATCGCGGCATCGATCACGCCATCGAGTTGTACGAGGACGCGCTGCGGGAAGCCGGCCTGCTGCGCTGACGGTATCGAGACGGAAACAACCCGTCGAAACTCTCCCGCGGTGCGAGCCGATGTTGTTCCATAGGTTAATTAGCTGGAACAGCAGGGAGACACGATGAGCGCCGCACGCTACGTCGGCCGGGTCGGAAGGCTCGCCGTCGCACTCGGCATCGGCACCGCGATCGCATCCGGCCAGGGCGCCGCGTGGGCCGACCAGACCGAAACCGGAGCGGCCGCCGGCCCACCCGCGGCGTCCGCGACAGGCGAAAGCGCCGGTGCGTCCGGCACTTCGGGAACCCCCGCCAAACCGCGTCGCGACAAGCCCCGGCCCAAGAAGGGCGACGACAAGACCGAAACGCCGGCCGCGGGCTCCGCCGACGACAGCTCGTCCGACCCCAAGACCGAGACCCCGTCCGACCCCAAGACCGACAAGCCGGCCAAAGCGCCCGGCAAGGGCCGTGATCGCGCGAACCAGCAGAAGAACAACAACGCCAACGACGCCGCACCGGCCGCCGCGGTCCCGAAAACCCCGAAACGCCCACGGCTGACGCCGGACAAGCCCGCCGGCACCAAGGCGCTCGCCAACCAGCAGCAGACCGCCGCACCTAAGCCGGCCGGCGTGGCGGCCGTCGCACCGACGGTCATGAAGGTCACCACCAGCGCGGTCACCGCGGCTCCGAGCCCCGTCTCGGCGACGACGAACCTGCTCACGCCCAACGTCACCGCACCCACGGTCAAGCCGACCAACCCGGTGGCCGCCGTGATGAAAGCCGTGTCGGGCGCGCTGAATTGGGCGTTCAACCCGTTGGGCACTCCGGCCCAGCCGACGCTGGCCTGGACCGTGCTGGCCTTCGCGCGCAAAGAGATCGACAACCTCCTGACAGCGATCAAGCCGCAGAACGTCGTCAGCGCACTCACCACCACCGGCCAGGTGCTGAGCAATCCCATGGCCGCGCTCACCACGGTCATGAACCCGCGGCCGGCCTGGCCCACACCGGGTCAACAGCTCAGTCCCTCGACGAGTTTCGTCGACTGGGTGACGGGCAACTTCGCGCCCAACGACACCTACAACCGGTTCGGCGTCTGGGGCACCGACGTCGGCACCGCGTGGGACAACGGCATCGCCGACGATCCCAGCACCCCGATCAACGAGCACCAGGTGCTGATGGCGTTCGGCGACACCTTCAGCGGCCCCAACATGACCGGGAACTGGCTCAACAACATCCTGTTCCGCTCGTCGGATGCCAACCTCGCCGACGGCATCTCGATCCCGGCCGGTCAGTGGTTCAACGGCAACATGTTCGGCGGTACGCCGCTGTCGTCGCCGACGACAGCACGCCAGATCATCCTGCCCGCCAAACTCCCGGCGGGTCTACCGTCCGGGGTGACGCTGATCCCGACCTCCGGCATCTCGGTGCCGACACCGGGCACCCAGTTCGGCGCCACCCAGTACCTGAGCTTCATGTCGGTCAAGCAGTGGGGCGCGCCCGGGCAGTGGACGACGAATTACTCGGCCATGGCCTACTCGACCGACAACGGCGAGAACTGGACCATCGCACCGCAGAGCGTCCGCCAGAACTGGGGCGGCAACGCCAATTTCCAACAGGCGGCCCTGGTTCGTCCGGGGGACGGCTACGTCTACTCGTATGGCACCCCGAACGGCCGCGGCGGAGCGGCCTACATCTCGCGAGTGGCCGAAGCCGACATCCTCGACGTGTCGAAGTACGAGTACTACAACAAGGGCAGCGCAGGCGGCTGGTTCGGCATCGGTGCGATCAAACAGGGCTGGTACAAGGACCCGTCGAAGGCCGGCGTGGTGTTCGGCAGGGACACCGGCGCGTGTGGCATCGGCAAGCCGGGCAACCAGGTCAGCGAGATGTCGGTGCAGTACAACCCGACGCTCGGCAAGTACGTGACGCTCTACGCCGACCAGTTCAACAACGTCGTGCTGCGCACCGCCGACGCCCCACAGGGCACGTGGTCGGCGGCCACCGTGCTGATACCGCAACAGAACGGCGGCATCTACGCGCCCATGATGCAACCCTGGTCGCCGTCGACCCTGGGCACGGGTACCGACTTGTACTGGAACCTGTCACTGTGGAGTGAGTACAACGTCATGCTGATGAAGACCGATCTGACGAAGCTGTAGCCATGATTCGCACGACCGTCGCGATGGCCGCAGTCGCCCTGGCGACCGCGGTCGCGCCCCTCTGCGCGGCTGATCCCGTTGCGCCACAACAGGATCAGCCGTGTCCGCCGACGGCGGACGAAGCCACCACCATGCCGACGACGCCGGCGCCCAGGTCGGGCGCCAACACCCCGCTGCAGTGCCACGAAGGGCGCTGGCAGCCCGTCGCACTACCCGCGGAACCCAGCGACCGTTGGTGGAGCACCGGCCCCGTCATCGCCCTGCACGGTCAGGGCATGCGTAATCCAAACCTGATGTCCGGCAAGTGGAGTGGCACGCCGCTCGGTCCTGGGAACCGATGCCATGTCGAGCAGCGCGCGGTGATCAGCGCCGGTGTGGTCAGCGCGCCCGTGGCGACCGACGGCGGACCGGACCAAACGCTGCACTTCGACGTGGCGCCCACCGCGTCCTCGGTCGAGTTCTCCGGCTATTGCCTCTGGACGCGGCTCGGCTGAGTCGTCAGCGCCGGCCGTTCCGGTAGGCCGTGGGCGTCGTGCCGAACCACCGCTTGCACGACCGCGTGAGCACGCTCTGTTCGGCATAGCCGAGATTCCGGCAGAGCTGGTCGAGGGTCAGCTCGGTATCGAGCAGTAACCGCTGCGCGGTCTCGCGGCGGATCTGATCGACCAGGTCGCCGAACGTCGCGCCCTCGGCCGAGAGCCGCCGCTGCAGCGTCTTCGGATGCAGCCCGACATGGCGGGCGATGTCCTGCAGTCCCACGGCCCCACCGGGTAGCAGCTGACGAACCAAGGTGCGAACCAATTGGGTTGTGGCAGGCTCGGATTCACCGATGGTGCTGATGAGGTAGTCCAAGGCCGTCTGATGCGCGATCCGGTCGGTGCGCAATGGTCGCTCCAGGTCGGCGGCGCGCAGCGTGAACGCGGCAACCGGTTCACCGAACGACGGCGGGCAGCCGAAGTAGGACTGGTACTCGCGGGCCGGGGTGCGTGCCGAGTGCGGCAGGTGCACCGAGAGCGGGCGGTAGTCCGGGCCGAGGAACAGTCGTAACACCTGCAGCGTGACACCGAGCGAGAGCTCGATGGCCTGCGCCTGCGGCGGCGCCGGGTCCAGGAGGTACTCGAATTCGAAGCGGCGCAGGTCCGTACCTACGGGGACGGTGATGCGGGCACTGATCGCGGGACTGTAGGCGGCCATGAACTTGTCGAAGATGACGAATGCGTCGGCGACCGTTTCGGCGTTGCGTGCCGCCAGCCCGACGGGGCCGAGGATGTCGATGTTCTGGCGCAACGCAAGTCGACGTCCGAAATCGGGCGTGCGCAGGGCCACTGCCGCGAACTCGAGCGCCTGGGTACCGCTGGGCAGCGAGATGAAGCGATCGTGACGGCCGATGTCGCCGCTCGCGATGTTCGCCGCGGCAAGAAGCGCATCACTGTCGCCGCCCAGTTCAGCAACCAACTCATGGAAGCTCGTGAGCGCCGTGCCGCGGATGACCGACATGTCCCTAACTGTCAAAAATTTGTCGCGAAATGTCAAGACACAAACCGGTACGGTGCAGCACAGTCGAATTCCACGATGGGCCGGCGCAGCGTCGCACCGGCCCATCGATGACTGCATCTCCCGCACGTCGCACATTCAGCAAAGCGCGACCGTTTCGTCTCCAGCAACCCGAGGAGCTCCATGACCCCACGCATCACCGCGCTGGTAGCCGTCCCACTGATGGGCGCCGCCCTGGCCGTGGCGCCGCTGGCGGTGGCCCCCACCGCCGCCGCCGACGTCTGCGCCAGCGCGGGTGGCCGTCACTTCTCCGCCGGCGGCTGCACCAACATCGCGGGCGACGTCGCCGTGGGCACCGCCATCGCGGCGGCCCACGTCCCGTATGTCGCCGGTGAAGTTCCCTGCTACACCGACGAAGGCGTGCCGTACTACACGCCGCCCGGCGCCCCCTGCTGAGTCCCGCCGTCGCCTCGGACGGCGCTGTCCCGAACTGTCAAGAATCAGTCCCTAGGTGTCAAGACTTCGGGCAGCGCCGTCCTGCACAGTGGATGAGCGGACCGAACCCGGCCCGCGACAAACCATGGGCCCCACCCGGATTGGAGCTACGGCCGTCATGTCAGCAGCCGACGTCCTCCCATGGTGCGGCACGTTGTCCATCGCCGTGGCCGCACTGGTGATCCTGGCCGGACCCGCGGGCCGCCGTGCCTACCGCGCCGAGGGCGAGACCTCATCCCGCCGCTGCCCGCTGCAGCAGCTCATGCGCACGAGCCCAACCGACGCCATGTACGTCGACCGTTTCCTCGACGTGAACGCCGAGCCGTGGGTGCTGACCCTGCCCGACGCCGCCGACCGCGGCTATCTGTTCCAGGTGCTCTCCGGCCGGGCCGATGTCTTCGACGACGCCGGCGAGCACGTCGCCTGGACGACGCCGCAGACGTATGCCATCACCGGCCCGAGCTGGAACGGCGAACTGCCCACCGGAGTCATCGAGCACCGTTCACTCGCGCCGATCATCTGGCTGCTGGGCCGGGTCGAGTGCACGAACACGGCGGAGGACCGCGCCGCGGCGCAAGAGCTGCTGGACCGGATTTCGCTGGTTCCGTTGAGCGCCTACGTAACTCAGTTCGTGTCCGACTAGGGCGCCATCTCGTAACGACCAGCCAGGTCCCGCACCGTACGGACCATGCGGTCCATGCGGGCCGGGTCGCCCACGGGTTCCGCGATCAGATCCAGTGCGAGCTTCTTCTGCGCCGCGGTGGCGGTCGTTTTGCAGTGCAGCGTGGTGGCGTGCCGGGAGAAGTCGGTGACGAGCACTTCGAACAACTGGTCCAGCACGTCGTCGCCGGTGCCCTCCATCGCGGCCTGCTCGAGGATCAGCTGCGCGTAGGGCAACAGCGTGAACAGCTCACCGATCGAGAACAGGAAGTCGACGTCGTCCTGCTGCGCGGCGGTCGGTGTGGCCGCCGCGAGCAGCGTCTGGAAACCGTTGGCCTGCTTGAGGAAGACCGCGACGTTCGGCAGATGAGCGAACTCCTGAAGGATGCCGCGCCAGTCTGCGAAGCCGACCCGGCCCAGGCCGCGGCTGGGGCCTTGCGCGAACAGGAAGTCGTCGTCGGTGAAGTCGCGGCGGCGGCGCACGTGCGGCAGCTTCTCGGCGCGTAGGGCTTTCGGGGCCTTCGGAATTCGTGCGATCCGCGGCACCAGGGCCGAACCCGCGGCCCGCAGACTGCCCGCCACGGCCCGGGTAGCCGCGTTGGGCGCGTATTCGACGGGCAGCTGCTGCAGTGCAAGAAGTCCGGCGTCGGCGGGACGGAACATGAAGTTCTGCATGAACTTCAGCGACAGTGCCATGTTGACGTGGACGGTGCCCTCGAGGCGGGGCAGGCCGACCGAACCGAGCAGCGCCATCGGGAAGAACATGTCGTTCTCGAAACCGCGGGCGGCGATGGTGTCCGACAACAGCGTCACGATCTTCTCGCCCTCGCGGGTGACGGTCATCTTCTCGATGGCGTTGAACAGCAGATAGCGACGATCGGACGCGGACGCCGACCGCATGTAGTCGATGGCCCGCTCACTGTAGAGCTTCATCCCGGCCAGCCGGACATACGCCTCGGTGAGCATGCGGCGGATCTGCGGGAACTCGGTGACGTGCTGCCCGAACAGGATTCGGTTCTCTGCGTGCGTGATCGCTTCGTACATCGCGTGTTCACAGCTGCCGATCGCGCCGAACCCCAGGTTGAATTTACCGATGTTGACGGTGTTGATCGCGGCATGGAATGCGCCCTTGCCGGCATGCAGGATGTCGTCGGCGGCGACCGGGTAGTCCTCCAGATCGAATGCGGCGACGTACATCTGGCCGTTGACGACGTTCTTGCGCAGCTTGTAGTCGGCATGCCGGCTGTCGGCCGCGAAGAAGAGATACCCCTCGAAATCCTCGTCGGGCTTGCCGCCGTCCAGTGCAGTGGAGCTGTCCAGGATCGGCTTGTCGGCCCGTCGGCCGAACACCGACACCATGCGGGCCAGGTTGCCGTTGCCGATGTAGTACTTACCGCCGTTCGCGCGGTAGCCGTCGTCGACCGGAGTCAACACCATGTCCGTGGAGTACACGTCGGCACCGTGCTCCTTCTCGGAGAGGCCGAACGCGAAGATCTCACCGGCCTCGAGGAACTCTGCGGCGCGCCTGCGGGCCGCGGTGTTGGACGACTGCCAGATGGGGCCGAGCCCCAGGATGGTGACCTGCCAGACGTACCAGTACTGCATGCCGTAGAAGCCCAGGATCTCGCTGAACATCGCGTTGCGTGCGGTATCCCAGCGCTTGTCGGGGTCACCGTCCGCCTCCGATGCCGGCGTCAGGAACGTCGCGAAAACCCGTTCCTTCTTGAGGAATTCGATGAACTCCGCGTACCAGACGCGATCGCGGTCCTGCTGCGTCAGCCAGGCCTTGCCGTGGCTCTCGAAGAACTCGATGGTCGCGATGAAGATCTGCTGGGTCCGCTCGTCGAAGTCGGCGAAGTCCGGCTTGTGCGGGTTGAGCATGGTCATGCCGAGGAATCCTACAAGAATGAAGAAAAATTATTCAAACAAGAATAATTCTGCTACATTCGGTTCATGGCCACCGACGCCGCAACGAAGACCCGGGAACGGGCAGCCCATCTGGGCCCGGAGCGCCGGCGGCCGCAGATTCTCGACGCCGCGCTCCAGATCGCCGCGGAATCCGGCACCGCGGCCGTGACCATCGGGGCGGTCGCCGGCCACCTCGGCGTCACCCGGCCGGTCATCTACTCCTGCTTCAAGGACCGGGTGGAACTCCTTGCCGCGCTGCTGGATCGAGAGGGCGACTCGCTTCGCGAGACCCTGCTGGCCGCTCTCCACACCGGCCGCGGCGACGATCCGGAGGCCGCATTCATCGACGGGTACCGCGCGCTGCTGCATGCCGTCGAGGACCAACCGAACACCTGGCGTTTCGTCTACCTGGCGCACGCCGATCCGGCGGTCGCCGACATGGTCGCCGAGACCCGCCGCGCGCTCGCGAGAAGTTCTTCGCGCTGGATCGCGCCGGCGTTGACGACGTGGTGGCAGACCACCGACCTCAATCGCAAGATGCCGATTCTGACCGAACTGTTCGTGTCCTCCAGCGAGGCCGCGGTCCGGTCCCTACTCGACCCCGAAAATGACTGGGACGCTGACAGTCTCGGTGAGTTTTACGGACGACTGATGTGCCGCGCATTCGCCGCGGCCTGACAACCAAGGAGCCAATCGTGACCCAGCCAGTGCAGCCCCTTGCCGACTACGGATACTTCGGGCCCGGCACCGTCACCTGGAAGGTGTGGGGACACACCACCACTCCTGTGACCGGCCTTCAGCGCGCCGTCGTGGTGGAAGAACTCGACCCGTCGCTGATCGCCGCGGTCGATGCCACCCAGGCCAACTACGACCGGCCCCGCACCCGCTACGACCGCACCGTGCGCTATTTCGCGACCGTCGCGTTCGGCGACAGCGAGTCGGTCATCAAGGCCGCCGACGTGCTGGTCAAGGTTCACTCCAAGGCGATCGGGACCGAGCCCGTCAGCGGCAACAAGTACGACGCCAACAACCCGCACTCCCAGCTGTGGATCCTGCTGACCGGATGGCATTCGGTGCTGACCGCCTACGAGATGTACGGCGGCGGCAAGCTCACGCCGGAGGAAGAGAACCAGTACTGGGAAGAGTGCGCCATCGCGGCGGAGTTCCAGACCTGCGACCCGGCCGACGTGCCGCGCACCAGCGCCGGCGTCCGCGCGTACTTCGACGAGATGCGCCCGCACCTGGCGGTCAGCGAAGCCGCCCGCACCATGATGGACCATCTGCTGAACGCCAAAGTCGTGCTGCCGCCGGCGCCGTGGGCACTGAAGCCGGTCGTCGAGCTCATCAACCTCGTCCTACGCGCCGGCACGATTGCCACCATGCCCCGCTGGATGCGCAAGCTCAGCGGTTTCGACCAGCCGCGGGCCGTCGACATCGCCGTGCGTCCACTGCTGAAGTTGGGCTACGGGGTCGTCGATGCGAACCCGCGATTGAAACTCGCTGTGGCGCAGCTGATCGCGCCGTCGGTGACCCAGGTGGCCGCGCCGTACATTCTCGGCATCGCACCGGTGTCCGGCGAGGTGCTCACTCCACAGGAGGCGCGTAGCCGTTACGGTTACGCGAAACCCGCTGACGCACACCATGATCTGCGTGCCAAGCAACAGCAGCGGGTCTTCGGTGACGGCCGGGCGCCCAGCGACGAAGGGCTGATCGAATCGCAGGCGTATCTCGGGAGCCTGGCCTAGCCGGGCAGCAGTTCGTCGACCAGGTCCCGGACCCGGCCGGCGATGGCGTCGCGGATGGGCCGGACGGCCTCGAGCGGCTGCCCCGCGGGGTCCTCGAGTTTCCAGTCGCGGTAGGACACCCCCGGGAAGTACGGGCAGGTGTCGCCGCACCCCATGGTGATCACCACGTCACTGGTTTGCACGGTGTCGGCGGTGAGCACCTTCGGGGCTTCTGCGGTGATGTCGATGCCGAGTTCCGCCATGGCCGCGACTGCGACGGGGTTGATCGCATCAGCGGGTGCCGTTCCCGCAGAACGAACTTCGATCTGCCCGTCGGACAGCTGAGCCAACAGCGCGGCCGCCATCTGCGACCGGCCGGCGTTGTGGACGCAGACGAACAGGACGCTGGGTTTGGCACTCATGCGGCAATGCTCCTCGACCTCGGTCGCAATGCGAGTGACAGGTAAACCAGCGCGACCAGAACCGGCACTTCGATCAGCGGCCCGACGACGCCGGCCAGGGCCTGCCCGGAGGTCGCGCCCCACGTCGCGATGGCCACGGCGATGGCCAGTTCGAAGTTGTTGCCCGCCGCGGTGAACGCCAGCGTCGTGGTGCGTTCGTAGCCGAGTCCGAGGACGGCTCCCAGCACGTAACCACCGCCCCACATGATCGCGAAGTAGACCAGCAGCGGGAGCGCGATGCGGGCGACGTCCCACGGGCGAGTGGTGATCTGATGCCCTTGCAGCGCAAAGAGAATCACGATGGTGAACAGCAAACCGTACAATGCCCACGGCCCGATCCGGGGCAGGAACGTCGACTCGTACCAGGCCCGGCCCTTGGCCTTTTCGCCGAGCCGGCGCGACAGGTAGCCGGCAGCCAGCGGGATGCCGAGGAAGATCAGCACCGACTTCGCGATCTGCCACGGGGACGTCGCAATCGAGGTCTGCGGCAGATGCAGCCAGCCCGGCAGCACCGAGAGGTAGAACCAGCCGAGCACCGCGAACATCAGCACCTGGAACACCGAATTGAGCGCCACCAGAACAGCTGCAGCCTCCCGGTCGCCGCACGCCAGGTCATTCCAGATGATCACCATGGCGATGCAGCGAGCCAGGCCGACGACGATAAGCCCGGTCCGATACTCGGGCAGGTCCGCGAGGAACAGCCAGGCCAGCGCGAACATCAGCGCCGGCCCGAGCACCCAGTTCAGCATCAGTGACGACAGCAGCAGCTTACGGTCGGACGTGACGGTCTCGAGTCGGTCGTACCGGACCTTGGCCAGCACCGGGTACATCATGACCAGCAGGCCCAGCGCGATCGGCAACGAAATGCCATCCACCTGAACCTTTTCCAGCACGACGTCCAGTCCGGGGACCCAGCGGCCGAGCAAGAGCCCGGCCGCCATCGCCAACCCGATCCAGACCGGCAGATACCGGTCGAGCGTCGAGAGTCGAGCTGTCGCCTGAGCGGCGTCAGCGCTCTGCGTCATGCCTGCGCCCCGCAGCACACCGCATCATCCGATCCGCTCGGCGCAGCGCCGAAGGTTTCACTGTCGGCCAGCACGGTGTAGACCTCCCAGCGTTCCCCGCCGGGGGCGGTCACCCACACCTTGTCCTGCGTGGCGAAGCAGCAGGTGGTGCCGATCTCCTCTTCGGTGAACATTCCTGCCTCGGCCAGGCGGGCGATCTCGGTGTGCACGGCGTCGCTTGATTCGACCTCCACACCCAGATGGTTGATCGACCCGCCGTGTCCCGGGTTCTCGAGCAGCACCAGTTTGAGCGGCGGATTCGCGATCGCGAAGTTCGCGTAGCCGGGCTTCACCTTGGCCGGCTCGGCGCCAAAGAGGTTGCGGTAGAAAGCGATCGACTCGTCGAGGTTGTCGACGTTCAGAGCGAGCTGGACACGAGACATGGCAGACCTCCTGAGGTATGTGACGTATATCGAAATCCGTAGCACAGTTCTACCGCACCTTTTCGATATATGTCAACAAGCTGAGGTAGCATCGGTGGCATGCCCAAGGCACTGCCCGTGATCGACATGTCGGAACCGTTGTGTTGCGCCCCGGTGGCCGCGAGCCCGACCGACGACGCCGCCGCACTCGACCTCGCCATGCGGCTCAAGGCACTCGCCGACCCCGCGCGCGTGAAACTGATGTCGCTGCTGTTCACCTGTGGCGAGCCCTGCACCACCGGCTCCCTTGCGGCCGTGGTGGGCCTGGCCGAATCGACGGTCAGTCACCACCTCGGCCAACTGCGGGCCGCCGGGTTCGTCATCTCCGAACGTCAGGGCATGAACGTGCACCACACCCCGCGGCGCGACGCGCTCGCCGCGCTGTGCCGGGTGCTCGACCCGAACTGCTGCTGACCGCCGATCAGCTCGGCAGCGGCAGGCCCAGAGAGGTGGCGAGGACGCCCGCCACGGCGGCCAGCAGCAACGTGATCACGACGTTTACCCGGCTGAACACCGCAACCACCGCCACCGCCAGGACGACGTACTGCCAGGTCTGGCTGATCGACATGGCCAGCGGCACGGCCGAACCCAGAATCGCGCCGATGGCGGCCGGACCCGCGCCGTCCAGGAAGGCGCGCACATAGCTGTTGCTGCGAATCCTGTCGAAGTGCTTGGCGCCCAACAGGATGAACAGGAACGACGGGCTGAACGCCACTACCGAGGCCAGCACCCCGCCGAGCAATCCGGCGGCGGCATAGCCGACGACAGCGACGGTCTGCACCACCGGTCCCGGCGTGATCTGGCCCAGCGCAACGGCATTGAGGAACTGCGCCCCGGTCATCCAGTGGTAGTGGTCGACGGCGTCGGCCTGCATGAGCGGAATGATGACGAAGCCGCCGCCATACGACAGCGCACCGACCTTCAGCGCCACCCAGCACAGCGAACCCAACGTGCCCAGCGTCAGGGACTGGAACGCCAGGACCGGCATGCTGCGTGCACCGGACCGGGGCAGCGTCGTCGTCCGCGCCAATTCGATTGCGCCACAGGCCAACAGCACCACAACCAGCCACGGTCCCAGCAACGCGGCGGCGATCGCACCGGCCGCGAGGTACACCGGCCACCGGACGGAACTGGTGCGCCGCTGCCAACTGGCGGGGATCAATGCGGCGCCCGCGTGCACGGCCACGGCAGCCACTGCCGCGCCCGCGCCGGCACCTGCCGCCAGCACCCACCGCGGCGGCGAACCGGCCAGGAACAACGCCGCCAGCCCGAGGATGACGATGAGCCCGGGAATGATGAAGGCGGCGCCGCCGACCAGCGCACCCAGCCTGCCGCGGACGCGCCAGGCGCAGTAGATCGACAGCTGGGTCGACGCCGGCCCCGGCAGCAGATTGCAGGTGGCGATCGCGTCTTCGAACTCGGTGGCGCCGATCCAGCGGCGCCGCTCCACGCACAGGCTGCGCAGCAACCTGATGTGCGTGGGCGGGCCACCGAAACCGATACAGCCGATGGTGCCCCACTCCCGCAGGACGGTGCCCAAGGGCACTCGGGGCGGTGAATCCTCTGCGGGCGTGGTCACGACCAATCATCCTGGCAGGTCACGCCGCAGCGCGCACCTTACGGGCAGGCGACGTCCATCTCGAAGCTCTTGTTCACCTGCTGCGGCGATCGCGGATTGCTCAGGTCGCTGCCGCTGGCGGTGCCCTTGATCGCGTACGACTTGCCCCGCACGGCGGCTACGGCATTGTCGGCCTCGCCGGGCTCGGAGCTCGTGAATCCCAGCGCGACACCGTCGACGGTGCCGAGCCCGACGGTACGAACCTGTGGCGGATCGCTCGTCGTCACCACGGCACCCACGCCGCTGGACACGTCGCCGATCCCGATCGTGACGTTGTCACCCGCCTGGTGGCAGGTCACTCCGCCGCTCACGGCACGTTGTTGTCCGTCGACGATGACCTGCGGCGCGCGCATGCCCACATTTGGCGAGCCGGCCCCCGATTGGGAGTTCTGCGTGGAACAACCGGCCAGCCCCAGGGCGACCACACCGATCACGACACTCTTACGTACCAACGTTTCTCCTCCTTCACGTCCGGGATGTCTGGCGGTACAACGCCAGGGTTCCCCGGAGCGGAGGAGATCAATCGTCCGCGGCGACGAGCTACGGGCAGACGGTGACGATCCCGGCGGGGCCGGTCACGCAAGGCAGGTTGACGTAGACCTCAGGGCCATCCCAGCCGCCACCGCGCCAACCCGGGCCACCCCAACCGCGGCCGTGGTCGTCCCAGTCGTCGTGGCCGTGGCCGTGGCCGCGGTCCATCGGGATGATGGCCGGGTCAGTCACCGGCGCAGCTGCGGAAATACCCGCACCGAAACCCAAAAACGCAGCTCCCAGGCTTGCTGCAAGTGCTGTAGTCGACGCAATCTTCTTCATCGTGGCCATAGCCATCCTCCGAAATAAGCAAAAAATCAAAATGCAATATGCGATCTAAGTATATGACGCTGACGTTGCTGAAGAAATTCCTGGGTTCGTCGGCAAGCGACTCCGCCCCGGATCGGCGGGCCTCGCGTAGCCTGTCAGCAAATCGATCTTGCATGGGAGATCCGGATGAAACGCACTCGCACGGCAGCTCTGCTCGCGGCGGCCTCGTCGGCAGTCGCCATCGTGATGGCCGTTCCCGCCCACGCCGACGACGTCGACCCCATGTTCCTGCAAGCGGTGCACGACAAGGGCATCCTGATGCCGAACAGCACCGCCATCAAGCTCGCGCACGGCACCTGTAGCGCGATGCGCAGCGGGGGCGTCAACTCGGCGCTGAGCTACCTGAAGAAGAACGCCGGCAACCTGTCCAACGACGACGCCGTCAAGTTCGGCGGGCTGGCCATCTACGCGTACTGCCGCGAGCTGACGCCGAAGGGACAGTAGGTCAGGGCCCCTCGGCCGCTGCCTCTGTCTCTGTCTCGGCGGTCAGGGCGTGCGCCGCTTCCATCAGCATCCAGCCGGCCACCTGCACCGACAGGTCGCGTTCCGCGATATCGGATGAATTCACCGCGCCGTCAACCGATTTCGCCGTCTCGCCGGTGTTCGGCAGCTCGGCCGCGCGGTCCCAGAAGGCGCCGAACAGCGGGATGCCGTTGACGGACTGCCGGTAGTCCCACGCAGACTGCGCGGACTTCAGCACCAACTCGCGGGCCGTCGTCCTGGCGGTGTCGTCGTCCTCGGTGTCCCCGGGCAAGGTGGTGGCGACCAGCGTCAGGTACCGGGCCAGGATGGCGCCGAACAGGCCACCGTCGCCGCCGCCGGCACCCCTGATGACGCCGTCGTCGAGCATGTGGTCCTTGACGGCGGCCACCAGGCGATGCACCCGCTCGGCGTGCCGCGGATCGCCGGTGCGCACCGCCAGCTCCACTTCCAGGCCCAGCACCACGCCCTGGCAGTAGGTGTACTGGGCGCGCACCATCGAGCCGCCCTTGATGCCGTCGAACACCAGGTGCGTATCGGGGTCGATCAGCGTGCCGTCGATCCAGTCGGCCATCTGCTGCGCCCGCCGCAGGCGGTCGTGGCGGGCCAGGAAGATGCCGGCCGGGCCGTTCGCCGGGGCGTTGAAGAACTGGTCCTGCTTGCGCCACGGGATGCCGCCGCCGTCCTCGGGCACCCAGGCATTGAGGAACTGGTCGGCAAACGTCTTGAGCGCCTTGGGCCGGCCCACGCCGACCAGCCGGCCGGAACGCTCCAGCGCGAGTGCCAGCCAGGCCATGTCGTCGTAGTAGTTGTTGGTCCAGGATCCGTTGTTGCGCAGTCGATGTCCACGGATCTGCCGACTGATGCGGGCGACGCGGTACTCCTGCGGGTCGCGCAACTGCGCGTCGACCATGCAGTCCAGCAGGTGCGCCTGCCACCAGTAGTCCCAGCTCTTGAAAAGCCGGTCGGCACGCGTCGACGGCCAGGCCACGACGCCCAGCTGGGTTCCGGGTATCCCCCAGAGCCGCCGGATATGCCGGTTGAACACAGCCGTTTCGGCGCTGGCCGCACGGTTGGCCCAGACTGCATCCCCGTCGCTGCGCTCCACCGGACGCTGATCCATGCGTTCTATCCTGCCCTACCAGGCCCGATCCAGTCCGGCATGTTGCGTGATCCAGGTGTGCATCACGATGCCGGCGGCCACGCCGGCATTGATGCTCCGCGTCGAGCCGAATTGCGCGATGGACACCGTCATCATCGACCCCGTCTTGGCGTCGTCGGTGATGCCCGGTCCCTCCTGCCCGAAGATCAACAGGCATTCGCGCGGCAGCGTCGTCTCTTCCAGCCGCACCGAGCCGGGCACGTTGTCGACGGCCACCGGAGTCAGGCCCTTCTCGTCGGCGAAGGCCAGCAATTCCGCCGTGGTGGCATGGTGCAGGAGCCGCTGGTAGCGGTCGGTCACCATGGCGCCCCGGCGATTCCACCGCCGGCGGCCGACGATGTGCACGGTGTCCACCGCAAACGCGTTGGCGGTCCGCACCACCGCACCGATGTTGGCGTCGTTGCCGAAGTTCTCGATCGCGATGTGCAGCGGGTGCCGGCGCTGGTCGATGTCCGCGATGATCGCCTCACGTGTCCAATAGCGGTAGGCGTCGACGACGTTGCGAGTGTCGCCCTCGCGCAACAACTCCGGGTCATAACGCGGATCGTCGGGCAGCTCACCGGGCCAGGGGCCGACGCCGGGCCCGGCGCCCCACTCGGTGGGCCCTGGCACGTCGGTGTGATCGGGGTGGTCGGCGACGTGATCACTCACGCGAAATCCACACCGCCGCACGGGTTCCCACCACGGTGACGGTGGCGTACAGCAGCGCCTGGTTGATGTCGCCCTGCGTGCACAGCGAGGCACGGGTGTTGATCGCCCCGACCTTCGAATCCGGCAGCACCAGCAGCGTCGCACCGTAGACGTCACACAGGTGCGACAGCCCGGGCGGCGGCAGCGTCGGCGCCACCGCGATCATCAACGGCCCGCCGCGCTTGGCCGAGTCATCTCTGTACCTGCTTGCCAGACCACCGATCTCGAGACCGAGCAGCATGTAGCCCTTGCCGGTGAACGCCGCCGGGTCGCCCAGCGCCGCGGGGATCAGCTGCCCACCGTCGGCGCGGAACCCGTCGACGCTGGTGGCCTTGAGAGTGAGCCCGGTGTCGGACTCGTTGGTCGGTGTCAGGCCAACGGGGTACGCCGCACCGTAGGCGACGGTGGTGTCCTTGATCCGGTCGGCGGGCGAGTAGAGGTAGACGCCACGAACCTGAGTCTGGTCGCGCATCGGACCCAAACAGACTGTGCCCGTTACCTTGTCCGGGTTCTGCACCACGGCCGGATTGATCTTGAGACTGGGGACGCCGGCGCAGCCGCCGATCAGGTTCGATTCGAGGGGGTGCGCCAGTGCGCCATAGAGGCCGAAGCGCAGCGTCTCGGGCTTGGCGTGTTCGCCGCCGGCTTTCGCCGCGGCCAGGTCGACGTCGATCAGCACCTGATCATCCTGGAAGCGCAGGTTGGACACCGAGACGTTCCAGCCCAGCAGCGCCTGCGACTCACCGACCTTGACACTGGGCGCACCGAAGATGACGGAGCTGGCGGCACCGTCGCCCGAACAGGCGACCAGCACACCGGCCAGCAACACAATCAGCAGCCGCGAGGCCAACCTGCGAAAAGACATGCGGCCAAGGTTAGCCGCAGGCGAATCAGCGCTGATAATTCGGCGCGGGACGGCCGTTACGGGCCGGCGCGAACTGCGTGTAGCGCCCGACGTCGGCGCGGCCGGGGGCCTGGTTGCTGCGGCCGGTGGGCAGTTCGTTCTGACGCATCGGGCCGGCGCTGAGCGGGCGGCTCGGCGAACCGCTGCGACGGGCGACGGCCTGACCGGCGACACTGTTCTGGCCGGACGGCACCGGCGGCAGCACCCGCAGCAGGTCGTTGAACTGGCGGACGGTGCGCAGACCCTCGTCCCACTGAGCGCGGGTGCTGGTGATCGGCATGGACACCAGCGTCCAGTTCTGCTCGTTCCACATGATCTCGGCGCAATCCGGGGCGGTGTGCGAGAACGTCACCATGCGGCGGTCACAGGCGCGACGGGCGGCATCGAGGTTCGTGGAGTAGACCATGCGGGGCCCGATGGCGCCGAGCAGCCAGATGTCGTTTTCCCGCGGCTCCGGGATGTCCTTGAGGCGGACGTCCATGGCCACGTTGGTGCCGACCTTGCGGTGCAGGGCGATGACGGTGGCCACGTCGTCGAGGTCGAAGATGAACACGGCCTCGCCGCGGATCTGTCCGAGGACGACATTGCGGGCGTGCACGTTCTCACCGACGGTCGACATGATGCCGCGGCTCCACCGCTTGACCAGGTCGGGAGTCTCGTGTTCGTAGTCGAACCCGTGCGACTTCGCCCATGACTTGCGGCGCCGGCCGAGGCCACGTCGACGGTCGATGTCGACATACAGCAGCACTGCCGCACCCACGAAGCAGAGTGCGGAAAGCGTGAACCAGAGCGGGACCATCGGACCAAGCCTACTGGTTGGTACCCGAAATGCTCGAACTCGAATTGGTTACAAGCTGGTCACGCGCTATTTGAGGTAGGCCACGATCGCGCTCGTGAGCCCCCGCCGGGCCACGTCGAGGTCGGTGTAGGTACCGAGCTGGCGTTCGGAGGCGATACCGCGCATCGCGCCGGGGATGAACGAGGCCACCTCGCGCACCCGCTCGGGGTCGACGTCCAGGTCGGCGAAGGCCTGTTGGCAGGTCTGCAGCCAGCTCTGCCCCCATGACGACAGTTCGGCGGCGGTCTTCGGGTACAGCCGTTCCAGCTCGGCGTGGTCTCGTGGCAGCGCCGCGCGCAGGTTCTCGATGGCCCGCGAATCGCCGATGGTCAGGCCGTCGTAGAGCAGGTCGATGATGGTCGCGACGCGTTGGTGCAGCGTAGTGGCGCTGTCGTGGTGGCTCAGCATGCCCGCGCGGCGCTCGGCGGTCCGGCGCAGGACGGCGGCCCAGAAGCCGTCGATATCGCCGAACTGGTACTTCACGGCACCCCAGGTGACGCCGATCTCCTTGGCGATCCGGTTGGCCGATACCGCGCCCGGATCGCCGGTGGCCAGCGCCTTGCGCGCGGCCTCCAACATGCTCTCCCGGGTGGCGTCACCGCGCTTGTTGGTTCGTCGTGCCGCCGCGGTCATCGTCCGAGATTAGCGCAGTTTCGCAGAACCCTCTTTCAAAGTTTCACAGAACCTCCTACGATTCGGCTCATGGCCAAACCCACGCTGCCCATGAAGCCGACGGGATGGTTCCAGGTCGCCTGGTCGGACGAGGTCGAAGTCGGCGTGGTGCACGCCATGAAGTACTTCGGCGAGGAGATGGTCGCCTGGCGCGCCGAATCCGGCGCCGTCACCGTCATGAACGCCTACTGCGAGCATCTCGGCGCACACCTCGGCTTCGGCGGCCACGTCGTCGGCGAGACCATCCAGTGCCCGTTCCACGGCTGGCAGTGGAACGCCGAAGGCCGCAACGTCTGCATCCCGTACCAGGACCGGCCCAACCGCGGCCGCCGGATTCGTACCTACCCCGTCACCGAGCGCAACGAGGCCATCTACATCTGGCACGACGTCGAGGGCCGGGAGCCGTTCTTCGAGGCGCCCGACGTGTTCGCATCGTTCAACGACGGCAGCAGCGCCGCCGACTACTACCCCCAGCAGCGACTGTTCCGCGAAACCCTCGAGCTGCATCCGCAGTACGTCCTGGAGAACGGCGTCGACTTCGCGCACTTCAAGTTCGTGCACCAGACGCCGATCGTGCCGGTGTTCACCCGGCACGACTTCGCGGCACCGGTCTCCTACGTCGACTTCACGATCACCTTCGAGGGCAGCGACCAGCAGTCGATCGAGGATGTCCGCAGCGGCGTCGAGGCGATCAACGGCGGTCTCGGCATCGCCGTCACCAAGAGCTGGGGCATGATCGACAACCGCACCATCTCGGCCGTCACCCCCGTCGACGAGTGCACCTCCGACGTGCGATTCATGGTCTACATCGGGCGGACACCGGGCAAGGACAGCCCCCGGGCCGCCGAGCGCGCCGCCGCCTTCGGCGACGAGGTGATCCGGCAGTTCACCCAGGACATCCACATCTGGTCGCATCAGCGCTATGCGGATCCGCCGGCGCTGGCCACCGCCGAATACGAGGGCTTCACCGCAATCCGCAAGTGGGCCATGCAGTTCTATCCCGAAACCCCGAAGGGCTGACCAGATGTCCAAGATTCGCGTCTTCCAGGTGGCAACCGGCAACGTCGGTACCGAGATGATCAGGCGCATCGGCAAGCGTCCCGACCTCGAGTTGGTCGGATTGCATTGCTATACAACGGAAAAAGTGGGACGCGATGCCGGCGAGATCGCGGGTATCGGGCCGATCGGCGTCATCGCCACCGGCTCGGTCGACGACATCATCGCCGCGAAACCCGATGTCCTCACCTTTCACGGCGTCTTCCCCGACGAGGATCTCTACGTGAAAGTCCTTGAGGCCGGGATCAATATCGTGACGACGGCCGACTGGATCACCGGCTGGCACCGCGACACCAACCACCCGCACCCCTCGGGCAGGCCGGTGTCGCAGCTGCTGGCCGAGGCCTGTGCCAAGGGCGGGTCGACGTTCTACGGCACCGGGATGAACCCCGGCGTCAACCAGATCCTGGGCGTGGTGTGTTCGGCGGACGTCGCCGAGATCGAGAACGTCACCACCATCGAATCCGTCGACGTGTCGTGCCATCACAGCAAGGACACCTGGATCGAGGTGGGATACGGCCTGCCCGTTGACGATCCGTCGATCCCGGCGAAACTGGAGAAGTACACACGGGTGTTCGCCGACAGTGTGCTGATGATGGCCGACTGCTTCGGGCTCGAGCTCGACGAGGTGACATTCAGCGCGGAACTCGGCGCCTGCACCAAGGATGTCGACCTGGGCTGGTACACGCTGCCGAAGGGCTCCCTTGGCGGCAACTACATCAAGTACCAGGGCATGGTCGACGGGGTGCCGCGCATCGAGACGCACCTGGAATGGCAGATGACGCCGCACACCGACCCGAGCTGGAACATCAAGGGCTGCTACATCACTCAGATCAAGGGTGACCCGTGCGTCTACAACAAGCACATGATCTACCCGAAACCCGGTGTGGACCTGTCGAATCCGGACAATTTCGCCTCGATCGGCATGACCGTGACGGGGCTGCCCGCACTCAACGTCATCGCCTCGGTGGTCAAGGCCCCGCCGGGACTGTTGACGAGCGCCGACGTGCCGCTGCGTGGTTTCGCGGGCCGCTTCAACATCTGACGCCCAGCGAAAAGTACGTAGCTTCAATCACTAGGCACTTGCATCCGGCCCGACAGAAGCCAGGGACCGTTCTGGGCCCTCAGACGTCCCTCAGTTCAATCTCCAACTGGAGATGGCAGTCCGGTTGAACTCATGCACTTTTCGTCGGCACTGTTGCGCACCCCAAGCGAAAACCCCCTATTTCCAAAGAAATAGGGGGTTTTCACGTCTACTCGGGAACTACCTGAGACTCAGCCGAGCACCAGGCTCTCGCCGTCTTCGCTGACGTTCACCGGGACGGTGTCGCCGTCGTGCACCTCGCCGGCCAGCAGCTTCTTGGCCAACTGGTCGCCGATCGCCTGCTGCACCAGCCGGCGCAGCGGGCGCGCACCGTACAGCGGGTCGAAGCCACGGTCGCCCAGCCACTTCTTGGCGTCCAGCGAGACCTCCAGCTGGAGGCGCCGCTGAGCCAGCCGCTTCTGCAGCTGCTGCAGCTGGATGTCGACGATGGACACCAGCTGGTCCGGGTTCAGCGCGTCGAAGATCAGCACGTCGTCGAGCCGGTTGATGAACTCCGGCTTGAACTTGGCACGCACCGCCGCCATCACCTGATCCGGAGTACCTCCGGCGCCCAGGTTGGACGTCAGGATCAGGATGGTGTTGCGGAAGTCGACCGTGCGGCCCTGACCGTCGGTCAGCCGTCCTTCGTCGAGCACCTGCAGCAGCACGTCGAAGACGTCCGGGTGGGCCTTCTCGACCTCGTCGAACAGCACCACCGTGTACGGGCGTCGCCGCACCGCCTCGGTCAGCTGACCGCCGGCGTCGTAGCCGACGTAGCCGGGAGGGGCACCGACCAGACGAGCCACCGAGTGCTTCTCGCCGTACTCGCTCATGTCGATGCGGACCATCGCGCGTTCGTCGTCGAACAGGAACTCCGCCAACGCCTTTGCCAGCTCGGTCTTACCGACACCGGTCGGGCCCAGGAACAGGAACGAACCCGTCGGGCGGTTGGGGTCGGCGACCCCGGCCCGGGCCCGGCGCACGGCGTCGGACACCGCAACCACCGCTTCGGCCTGGCCGATGACGCGCTTGCCCAGCTCGCTCTCCATCCGCAGCAGCTTGGCCGTCTCACCCTCGAGCATGCGGCCGGCCGGGATGCCTGTCCACGCCGACACCACGTCGGCGATGTCGTCGGGGCTGACCTCTTCCTTGAGCATGACGTTCTCGCGGGCCTCGGCAACGGGCAGCGCCGCGTCGAGTTGCTTCTCGACCGCGGGGATCCGGCCGTACCGCAGCTCGGCGGCCTTGGCCAGATCGCCGTCGCGCTCGGCCCGGTCGGCCTCACCGCGCAACGTCTCCAGCTGTTCCTTGAGCTCGCGGACGATGTCGATGGCGTTCTTCTCGTTCTGCCACCGGGTGGTCAGCTCGGAGAGCTTCTCCTTGTAGTCGGCCAACTCCGAGCGCAGCTTCTCGAGCCGCTCCTTCGACGCGTCGTCCTCTTCCTTGGACAGCGCCATCTCCTCGATCTCGAGGCGACGGACCAGTCGCTCGACCTCGTCGATCTCGACAGGCCGCGAGTCGATCTCCATGCGCAGCCGGGACGCGGCCTCGTCGACCAGGTCGATGGCCTTGTCCGGCAGGAAGCGGCTCGTGATGTAGCGATCGGAAAGGGTCGCCGCGGCCACCAGAGCCGAGTCCGTGATGCGCACACCGTGGTGTACCTCGTAGCGGTCCTTGAGGCCGCGCAGGATGCCGACGGTGTCCTCGACCGACGGCTCACCGACCAGCACCTGCTGGAAGCGGCGCTCCAGGGCGGCGTCCTTCTCGATGTACTTGCGGTACTCCTCGAGCGTGGTCGCACCCACCAGCCGCAGCTCGCCACGGGCCAGCATGGGCTTGATCATGTTGCCGGCGTCCATCGCGGATTCGCCGGTCGCGCCGGCACCCACGATGGTGTGCAACTCGTCGATGAAGGTGATGACCTGACCGGCCGAGTTCTTGATGTCATCCAGGACGGCCTTGAGCCGCTCTTCGAACTCGCCGCGGTACTTGGCGCCGGCCACCATCGAGCCGAGGTCCAGGGAGATGACGGTCTTGTCCCGCAGGCTCTCCGGCACGTCACCTTGGACGATGCGCTGGGCCAGGCCCTCGACGATCGCGGTCTTACCGACGCCGGGCTCACCGATCAGCACGGGGTTGTTCTTCGTGCGCCGGCTCAGGACCTGCACGACACGACGAATCTCGTTGTCGCGACCGATGACCGGGTCGAGCTTGCCGTCCCGGGCGCGTGCTGTCAGGTCGGTGGAGTACTTCTCCAGCGCCTGGTAGCTGCCCTCGGGGTCGGGGCTGGTGACGCGGGCGCTGCCGCGGACCTTCACGAACGCCTCGCGCAGGGTCTGCGGCGCGGCGCCGTGGTTGACCAGCAGCTTGGCGACGTCGGAGTCGCCACTGGCCAGGCCGTACAGCAGGTGCTCGGTGGAGACGTATTCGTCGTCCATCTCGGTGGCCAGGTGCTGGGCAGCCGTCAGGGCTGCCACCGACTCACGAGACAGTTGCGGCGTCGAGTTGGCGCCACTGGCACTCGGCAGCTGGTCGATCAGCCGCTGGGCTTCGGCCCGGATGGCGGCGGGCTCGACACCGACGGCCTCCAGCAGAGGCGCGGCGATGCCGTCATTCTGGGT
This sequence comes from Mycobacterium sp. SMC-21, assembly GCF_045310825.1. Taxonomy (NCBI): domain Bacteria; kingdom Bacillati; phylum Actinomycetota; class Actinomycetes; order Mycobacteriales; family Mycobacteriaceae; genus Mycobacterium; species Mycobacterium sp. SMC-21. Next base: position 71,773 of record NZ_JBJIAO010000012.1, read on the forward strand.
CAGCAGAGCCATCAACAAGTGCGCCGGACGGATCTCCGGGTTTCCGGCGGCAGTCGCCGCCTGCAACGCTGAGGTCAGCGCCGCCTGAGTCTTCGTGGTCGGGTTGAACGAGTCCACGACACCTCCCTTTCGTCTACAGAAAAATGCTTGTCGCTGAGTTCAACGTCGTCAAGGTTGAGTCTGTTCCGCTCAAGTCTAGAAAATTCCGACCAATTTTCAATACCGCCACAAGTCCTTTTCCACGCTGTCCGAATGCCCCTTGTCGGTGAAGGCATACTTGTCGCGACCGCGAAGGGGTGCACGCATGACAGATTGGGCTTCGGTCCTGACCGAACTGATTCCCCTCGCCTTGGTGATCGCCCTTTCTCCACTGTCGATCATTCCCGCGGTCCTGGTGCTGCAATCCCCCCACGCCCGCATCACCGGCCTGACGTTTCTCGCGGGCTGGCTCGTGGCCATCGGCGTACTCACCGGGGTTTTCGTCCAGCTGTCCGGCCTCATGCCCGAGGCCGGCCATCCGTCGACGACGGCGTCGTGGGTGCGCATCGTGATCGGCGTCCTGCTGGTCGTCTTCGGCATCTACCGCTGGGCCAACCGCAACCACGACGCTCCCGAGCCGGCCTGGATGCGGAAGCTGACCAGTGTCACCCCCGGCCGGGGCTTCGTGACCGCCGCGGTGCTCGCGGTCGTGAACCCGAAAGTGCTGTTCATGTGCGTCGCCGCCGGTCTGGCGATCAGCACCGACGAACTCCCCCACGCGGCTGCCTTGGCATCGGTGCTGTGTTTCACCGTGGTGGCGGGCAGCTCGGTCGCCATCCCGATCCTGACCTACGCCGCCGCCGGCGAACGGCTGGACCCGGCCATGGCCCGCCTCGGCGCCTGGCTGCACCGCCAGCACGCGGTGCTGGTCGCCGGAATCCTGATCGTCATCGGACTTCTCGTGGCATACAAGGGCCTGAGCCACCTCTAGGACTACCGTTTAACCATGTCCGAGTCCGGCTTCGGCGATTTCGAGTTCGAACGAAAGTTCCTCGTCCGCGACCTGCCCGCTGTCACAGCGTCCGACCCGAGCCCTGCCCTGATCGTGCAGGCCTACCTGTTCGCGTCCGATGGCTATGCCGTCCGGGTGCGCGTCCAGGGCCCCGCTCCGGCCGATCTCAGTGATCCGGCGCTGGACCTCATCGACGCCATCGGCAGCGACTCGATCGGCACCATGACCGCCAAGGGCCCGGCCACCGGCGGCACCCGCTATGAGGCCGAACGCGAACTCGATCCGTTGGTGGCCGGCGAAATCGTCCGTCGCGCCGAGCACGTCGTCACCAAGGTGCGGTATTCGGTGTGGCTGGGTGAGGACGGCTGGATCATCGACCGATTCACCGGCGGCAATGCCCCGCTCCTGCTGGCCGAGGTCGAGCGCGGCGGACCGGTGGTCGACCTGGCGATCCCGACGTTCTGTGTCACCGAGGTGTCCGAGGACGACCGGTTCCGCAACGAGTACCTGGCCCACCAGCCGTACGGCACGTGGGCCGACGCACACCGGCGCGAACTCGACCGGCTGGGCCCCAGCTTCGTCAACACGTTGGGGCAGAACCACTTCGACGATGCCTGATGGGACTTGACGACCGCGAAGCGCTGATGACGGTGCGGGCCGTGGTCGACCCTGCGCGCGGCGGGGACGACGTGATCGGCCGCTTCTACACCCGGTGGTTCGCCGGCGACCTGTCGGCGCGCGACCTCTTCCCACCCGACCTGGCCGGCCAGCGCACCGCCTTCAGCCAGGCGCTGTTCTGGGTGCTGGGCGAGTTCATCGAGCAGCGCGCCGAGGAGCCGGTGGCATTCCTGGCCCAGCTCGGCCGGGATCACCGCAAATACGGTGTGGGACATCAGCATTACGCGGCGCTGCAGGACGCGCTGCTGACCACCCTGCGCGATGAACTCGGCGACCGCTGGGATGCCCGGGTCGCCGAGGCCACCACGCATGCCGTGGACCTGATCGTCGGCGTCATGCGCGGCGCGGCCGATGCCGAACAGACGCCGCCCTATGTCGACGGCACCGTCGTCGAGCATCTGCGCGTCACCCGGGATGTCTCGGTGGTACGACTGCAGCTCGACCAGGCGCTGCCGTATCACGCCGGGCAGTACGTCGCGGTGCAGGTGCCGCAGTGGCCGCGACGCTGGCGACACCTGAGTCCCTCGATGCCGTCAGATGCCAGCGGCGCCATCGAGTTTCACGTCCGCTCCGTCAGCGGCGGCATGGTGAGCACCGCGATCGTCAACCAGACCGCGCCCGGCGACCGCTGGCGACTGTCCAATCCGCATGGCGGAATGCATGTTTCACGTTCCGACGGTGATGTGCTCATGGTGGCCGGCAGCACCGGACTCGCCCCGCTGCGGGCGCTGTTGATGAATCTGTGCCGCGAGGCCGAGAATCCGCGCGTGCACCTGTTCTTCGGCGGGCGCTACCCGTGCGACCTGTACGACCTGCGTGTCCTCTGGGAGATCGCGGCCACCAATCCGTGGCTGTCCGTCACGCCGGTGTCCGAGTACTCCACCGATCCGCCGTGGGCCGCCGACTATCCCGATGTGACGCCGCCGCGCGGGCTGCACGTCCGGCAGACGGGGCTGCTGGCAGACGTCGTGACGAGCTACGGCAGCTGGGGCGACCGGCAGATCCTGCTGTGCGGCGGGCCCGCGATGGTCACGGCGACCAAAGCCGCCCTGATCGCCAAAGGCGCACCACCAGAACGTATTCAGCACGACCCGTTGGCCCACTGACGCTGGAGGAATCGATGGCCGAACTCGACACCGTCGTCTTGCGCGACCCCGAGTCCGCGATGAGGGCGACGTTCGTCCCCGGTGCCGGCATGATCGGCACGTCGTTCGCCGAAGGCGATCTCGAGTTCCTCGGCCAGCGCCGCGGCCTCGACGCCTACCTGGCGAACGCCAAGACCATGGGTATCCCGCTGCTGTATCCGTGGGCGAACCGGTTGGGCGCCAACACATATGACGTCGACGGTGGCGTCGTCACGTTGACGCCCGGCTCCGGCGGTGTCCGTACCGACCCGCACGGCGCACCCATGCACGGTGTCCTGGCCGCGTACCCGGGTTGGGTGATCGTCGAGCAGTCCGCGAATTCGGTCACCGCCGCAGTCGATTTCAACCGGCCCGGCCTGTTGGCGTCGTTCCCGTTCCCGCATGTGCTGACGCAGCGGGCCACGTTGGTGGGTCGTGTCCTGTCGGTCGAGACGACCGTCCGGCCGTCGGCGTCCGCAGCGGTGCCGCTGTGCTTCGGGTACCACCCGTACCTGACGATTCCGGGTGTGCCCCGTGAGGATTGGGTACTGGAGACGCCGGCGATGCGGCACCTGCCGACCGATGATCGCGGATTGCCGTGCGGTGTTGTCGAACCGTGGCCGGCGCAGTCCGCGCCGCTCGGCGACACCGCCTACGACGACGGGTTCGACCAGGTGCCCGACGGCGCGCAGTTCATCCTCAGCGGTGGCGACCACCGGATCACGGTGACGTTCGAAACCGGCTACCCCGCCGCGCAGCTGTTCGCGCCGCCCGGCGACGCATTGGTGGCCATCGAGCCCATGGCCGCGCCCACCGACGCGCTGCGTCGTGGCGGCCACCGCGTCGCGGCGCCGGGTCGACCGGCGACAGCGCGGTTCTCGATCACGGTCAACTGAGTTCCGAAATCGCGGCCGGTGCCGCACACTTTCTGACGTGGATACGCAAGACCGCCTCGACCGGTGGGAACACCGCGCGGAGTGGCCCCTGGCCGCCGTCGCCGCCCTGTTCCTGGCCGCGTACAGCATCGAGGTCCTCGTCCAGCCGACGGGCCTGCTCGCCCGGCTTCTGACCCTGGTGACCTGGTTGGCGTGGGCGGTGTTCACGGCCGACTACGCGGCGCGGCTCTACCTGGCCCCCGACCGCAGGCAGTGGTTCTTCCGGCATCTGGTCGACCTCGCCGTCGTGCTGCTGCCGCTGCTGCGGCCGCTTCGTCTACTCCGGCTGGTCGTGCTCGTCGGTGCCCTGCAGAAGGCCATCGGCAACGCCATTCGCGGCAAGGTGATCATCTACACCATCTCGGGCGCCGTGCTGTTGGTGTACGTCGGGGCGCTGGCGGTGTACGAAGCCGAACGCGGTGCGCCGGACGCCCACATCACGAGCTTCGGCCTGGCGGTGTGGTGGGCGATGACCACCATCACCACCGTCGGCTACGGCGACATGTACCCCGTCACCACCACGGGTCGAGTCATGGCCAGCCTCATGATGATCGGCGGCATCAGCCTGGTCGGTTCGATCACGGCGACCATCGCGTCATGGATCGTGCAGAGCGTGTCGATCGACGATCAGAAACAAGACGCCGTGACGGCGGCGCACATCGAAGACCTGCGAGGTGAGATCGCGCAACTGCGGGAGTTGTTGCGTGACAAGGTGAGTGGAGATGCAACTCCGGTCAACTGAGCCGCCTGACAGCTAGTCCGATTCGTTCCGTTGGCCACGCTCTGCACGCAGCACGCCTTCATTTGGGTCAAAGATCAGCACAAGGGAATCACCAAGGCGAACTCCAGCGGCCTTGGCGAGGCGGCGAATTGATCCCATGTTGGGCGCAGCGGGCTCGGACAGTGCCCACGCAACGGAGACGGACCCGCTGGATGTTTCGAAGTCACGGCGGTTCCCCGGCGTCACACCAATCGCCTGTGCGACAGGCGGATCGATCGACAAGCCCGAGCCTCGGAGAACGTGTGCGGTCACTGGGATTGCAATTCCGATGCAGCCGTCGGACTGGCGAACTGCTCCAGGCACGGTGCTCAGTGAAGGTACTGGTGGCCATGCGTCTTCGGGGCCTCGGCAACGCACCATGCCCCCTTCGGTTACGAACGCGAGAGTCGCCAGGTACGTACGGACTGAGCTTTCCTTGATGTCCGGGAATGCCTTGAGCATGTCGTCAAGCAACGTCCGCACCGGCATCCGCCCGCCGGCAGCCTCGATACGGTTGGTCAGTTCTTGCGCGATGCCGCCGTACTCGGGATAACTCCACCCGGCCAAGGCCCATCCAGTTCGGCTCGTTCGCCTAAATGTGTCGTTGCCGTGCAACGCTTTCAGTACAGATTTGGCGCTGGCCGAATCCCCCACCATGTCGCTGATTTCTTCGGCAGTCATCGGCCGCCCAGCAGCGTCCAATGCCGCTACGATTTTGGCCCTGAGCCCAGAGCGCGGCGGCAGGTAGGCGCCGCCGATCCTGCTCAGTGCCAGCGTGTCCAAATACGGAGGCACTGCATCTCGCCGCATCCCTTCGGCTGCGAGTTCCCGAGTCAGCGCTTCCAGGGTCTGGGCGGGCTCGCCACGGAACAGCCTCCGGACACAAGCATCGACCCGTCGAAGTCCGCCCTGCGACGCATCTTCGAACCAGTCCCCACGCTCCTTGTACGGCCCGGCGACGTACAGCAACAGCCGGGCGGCTTCGCTCGTCGGCTCTAGCCCCAGCTGCTGAATCTCTGACTCGACTGTTTCTCGCGGCACATAGATGCCGAGCCTGCGGCGCAATTCATCTGCCGACTGCCGGATCCGAAAGTGGCCAGGTTCGCTGAGTAGTTCCGCGAAGCGCGACCGAATCCGGCTCTCGTTTCGCCACAACCAGGTCGGGTGCACACCAAGCTCTTCGGCGAGTCGCTCTTGAGTGACTTGAGTGGATCCCCATGCTCGAGCGCGCAGAACGTGGTGGTCGCGCTCCCCGATGCCGGCCACCAATCGATCGAGCCCGTCTGCAAGCGACGGTTGAGGACCGTCCACAGAGTCCGCCAATTGGCTCACTGCGTCATGTGCTGCCGCCACGATCGACGCGACGGTACGGACCCCGCTCGATCGGGATTCAAGCAGTTCGGCGATCGTCGTTTCGGCGATGTCGGACCACGTTGTGTAGCGCGATGCGTACAAACTCCGCGCACGAGGCGGCAACTTTCCGTACGGAATGCGCAGGTTCGCGACCGCATCAAAGCCAGCGACGAGTTCACCAATCTGAGCGTCTTCGGACACCCACAATCTCGGTGCAGGATCGGTCGAGGCCACTGGCAAGAATCGCTCTAGGTATCTGCTTCGGATGGATGTCGGGCCGCAGTCAGCGTCAAGCGCAAACTTGTGCTGTCGACGACAGCCCAATCCTATCGGGGCCATGACGCGCCACTCGAAAAGTCAGCGAAGCCACGCGCCTCGCACGATCTGCCCACACTTTTGGTGCAGGTAACCGCTCTTCCGGCCCACTATCCTTGTTGGGACGACTGATAACCGCCCCGGCGTAAAATCGGTCCGGGGTTGTCGTGTGAAGGGGGCGGCGTGGACGTAGTCAAGGTCGACACAGAGATGCTGCGGCATCAGGTGGCGAAACTCGAGGAGACTATCGGTCATCTCGAGTCGCATGAGAAGACGGTCGGGCACGCCATCGACTCATTCGGTGAGGCACTGAAGGGCGACACGGGCAAGGCCGTCGCGGCGGCTCTGAGCAGCTATCAGAAGGCGATGGCCGCACTGCGCACCGAGCAACACGGCATTGCTGAAAAGCTGCACTCCGCGGTTGCGGCCTACGACTCGACCGACACCAACGCCGCCTCAGGGCTGACCCAAGCAATGCATCTGTAGGGGGACATCAATGGCCGAGCAAGAGTGGCACTTTGCGAAGATCGAGCAGACGGTCGGCGACCTCAAGGATGAGCACAAGCGGTTGAATGACGTTCTGGCCGAGGAGCGCGCTCGGATTCAGATGGTCAGCAGCGACATCTGGCACGGCACCGCTCGTGAGGGGTGGCAAGCTGCCGAGCGCTCGTGGGGTGAGAAGGCCGACGCTGCGCTGGAAGCCTTGAACAAGCTGATCGGCGCCATCCAGGGCGGTCATGATTCGATGGAATCCGCCGAGGGGAAGCTCAAGGGCAAGTTCGGCTGACCGACTCAGGGAGGGGAATTCGGTGTCGAGTAGTCACCGTCCGCTGGGGGCGCATCGCAGGGCGGGCAGCAGATGACGCCTACGTTGAAGGTTGATACGACCCAACTCGCGGCTGCCGGTCAAGCGTTTCAAGCAGCGTCGGACGCGGTGCCGGCTGCTCCGGCTTTCTACATTCCGCCCGCTGCAGATGCGCTGTCGTCTGCCGCGGCGACCAATGCCCCAAAGTACGCGGACCCGATAACGACCGGCTTGCCCAAGCTGAAAACCGAGACCGCGGCCTATGCAGCGAATATCAAAGACGCGGCGTCCACCTACGCGACGACTGATCAACAGGCCGCGGCAGACGTGCTGAAACAAAAGCTCGATGATCCGGCAGGCCAAGGGTCTGGCGGCGGCGGTGGCGTGCCAGGCGGTGGCGGCGGGGCGGGCTCACCCGGCGGCGCCGCCAATTCGGCCAAAGCTGGCGCAACGTCCGCGGCCGCACCAGGCGCGCCAAGTGCCGGTGGGGATCCGATGAGCCAGCTGAGCCAACTCGGCCAGATGGGCGGCCAGATGCTGCAGATGCCTATGCAGATGGCCCAGGCAGCGGGAGCAATCCCGCAAGCGGCGATGCAGATGGCCCAGCAAGTGGGCCAGCAGATCGGCCAAATGGCCGGCAAGAAGGGCGAGTCCGACAAGGACAAGCCAGAAGACGCTGCACAGAAAGCTGCTGACGACAAGAAAACCGACGACGAAAAGAAGTCGGCAGACGACAAAGACAAGTCGCAGGCGCAGTCCGAGAAAGCGCAGCCGAAGGCTCCGGTCGAGGGCAAGCATGCTGCAGCGCCGATCCACGGTTCAAGCGCTCCCCCCGTCCCCCCGTCCTCGTCTGCACCACGCCACGCGGCACCGACCCGACCCAATGTGGAGGAACAACTGTGACCCAGCCACCGCAGTCCGGCCCGTGGGGTGCTCAGCCCCCGCAGCAGCCCGGAAACTGGCAGGGCTACCCCGGTGGACAACATGGGCCGGGTCCGCGGGGGCAGTGGAACCCGCAACAGCAGTGGCCGAATCCAGCTCCTGCTCCTCAGAAGAAGGGCCCGCTGAAGTGGATCCTCGGTGCAATCGCCCTGATTGCTGTCATCGCGGTCACCGCCGTGGTGGCGGTGTCATGCGCGGGTGGCAATGGTTCCAACAATGGGAACGGCGGCGGTATACCATCACCGGGTTCGAAATCCGACATCGCTAGCGCTAACGACACTGGACCTGTTTCGGTGATAACCGAGGACCCGTCGTGCGCGCCGTGGAATCCGATTGCGACGACTGTCGCAAACGCTGAAAAGAACGGCTGGACTCAAATCGATCATTCGATTCCAGCAACCGCATGGACACCCGAAATGCGCACGCAATATCAGGCAGTGGGCGAGGCCCTCAAAAGCGCTGCGAACGAGGTAGTGCCGCTTGTCAAATTGACTACCCATCGAGTCATGCGAGAACTGTACTCACAGTACATTGCCTACATTCGCTACTATTCTGATCGCATTCCACAGTACGTGGCAGCGGATAACGACGCCATCCGAGTCGGCTCGACGCTCGGGGACACAATCACAGGCATCTGCCAAGCAATATCCTTCGGATCCGCTGCCTCAAGAGCTCCGTTCGTCCCAGCGGGGGCCGCACCCGACAATATTGCACCGGCTGGCGATACCCAGAACCCTTCTAGATTTCTGACTGCCGCCGATAGCCAATGCACAGATTGGCGGACCACTGTTGACCAGTTAAATTCCGATCCCGCTTATTCCGCATGGAATAAGGAAGATCCAAGCATACCCGCTAGCAGTTGGTCACCGGAATACAAAACAGAGAATATTTCTGTAATGCCGGTACTGCTGCGATTTGCAGATGCTTATGAGAAATTAGCTCGCCAAAATCCTAACCCGATAATTCAGGACTTCGGGATTCTAGCCGCCCAATACGGACGCGCATTTGTCAAGGCTATTCCGACCTATACTCAGGCTGACTCAAATTTATACGACGTATTCAGAAAGATCCCCGCAGTAATTACGGCAGCCTGCAAAGTGGCTGGTGATCGCTAAATGGGCTTAGGAAAACCGAGCGGCTCCGATGAAATGCTCGAACCCGGTGGCTGGCCCGACGCTGACGAGGATGCATTCCATCGCGTAGGCGATGCATACACGCGGGCGCTACAAACCCTGAGAACAAACTCGACAGCCCCCTGGAATAGGCAGGTTGCTGATACCTTCCACAATGGGGGTGGACATTGGATAGGGGGCGCGTCCGGTGCTGCGGCAACTAAGGGCGGCAGCCTGAGTGATGCGTTCACAGCTCAAGAGCAGCTTCTTACCCGCGCGGCAAACTGGAACTATAACACTGCAGGCATTATCAGCAGTGCTAAAAGCCGGATTACCAATAGCCTGTTGGAGGCTTGGGAAAAAATCAACGCCGTCAAGCCTACGGACGAAGACGCTCAATCTCAGATAGATAATCTAAAGAAACACTATCTGAAAGTACACCAGGGCATTGTCGGCGATGCCGCACGCGATGTGCAGACACCCGACACGTACAAACCCGACCAAACGACCAACGAGCTACTGGGCAGAGACCTGTCGCCCAGCAAGCCACCAGCCGGTTCCACGCCTGGGAAGACGCCCGAAACGACTCCGGGACAGAGGGGAAGTACCGAAGTCACATCGCCCCAAGGTGCACCGGTCCCGGCTGGATTGCCGCCCGCGACTGCCCCAACGGCTGGCACGGCTCCTGCAACGCCGGCACCCACCACGCGTGGTGAGACTTCCGCGAATGAGGGGCAGAATAGCCCGCAACAGGCCACACCAGGCAAAACCACTCAGTCTCGCGGCGACACAGTTCCCGCAGAAGCACAAAGTCAACCGACACAGGGCCAGCTGCCAAACCAAGCGGTCGCAGCAGCCAATCCGGTGCCCGGCAGCGCCCAAACCCCCGTCGTAGCTTCGTCAACGCAGGGAGCGAGGCCGACAGGTCCCGCGCCTGCGGGCGGCGGCACATCTGCCGCGGCCACCAGCAGCGGAAGCAGCAGTCCTGTCAGTGGGCTGGGGGGATCGCCTAGCAGCACCAGTGCCTCGCAGACGAGCAACCCAAGCGGCCAGCCAACCGGAGCACAGCAGCCGGGCGGCCAACCGAACAATCCACTGCAGCAGGGATTGCAGCAATTCGGCCAGGGTCTGCAGAGCGGCGCGGGTAACACGTCACAACCGCTGGCGGCAGCCCAACCGGCGACGCAACAACCCACCACGCCGCCGCCCCCGGCAACCCCGACTGGCGCAGCTGGCGGCACGTCCGGGACGAGTGCCGCTCCCGTCGGCGCCGCGTCGGCGGCGGGCGGTGGCGGTTCCGTCGGCGGGCCAGCGGCTGCAACACCGGCCGCGCCGGCAGCACCGTTGGGCCCTGCCCCGACACCGTCTCCGGCAGCACCGGTTGCACAACCCGGACAGGGCGGCCCCGTCGGACCAACAGGCCCAGGTGTCGCCGCAGCCGGTACGAATAATCAGCAGGCTGCTGCCGCAGCCGCGCCGATCCCGGTCAGTCCGGCGCGCGCAGAGCGCGACGCCATGGCAGCTGCCGCCAAAGCCGGCCTGCTGCAACGTAAGTCGGCGGGAAACACCGACGCAGATATCGAGATCGCACGGCGCATCTCCGCGGCATTGCATGCGCCGCCGTCTATTCCGGCGGCCAGCTATCAATTCGTGTGGGCAGTCGGTGTCACGTCTGAAGGTCAGATACTGGCGGCCAACTCATACGGGATCGGCTACATCCCGGATGGTGTGAAACTTCCGGGACAGGTGACCCTGGTCAGCGCGGACGAGGCAATCTCGCCGGCTGAGCGCGGCCGCTGGGTGAATGTTCCGTTCCTCGCATTACAAGGCTGGGCGCAGTTCCATGGCAAGACGCTTCGCGCGATCATCGGCACGCCTGAAGAGGTCAAGCCCTACAAGTCGAGCATGCATGCCGAAGAGTTGGCACCCGATGACATTCCCGCCGATGGCACCATGCAGGGACGGTCCCGACTGCAAGTGATCGCGCCGGAAGCCGCTGCGCGACTGGAGGAATGGTCTGACGTCACGCTGTACGAGGCCCTGCCGCCTCGACCGGTGCAGGATGCCCCGCCCGACGCCAAGCAGACGATGAAACTCTGGGTGGAGACCATCAAGCCGCTACTGCGCACCACCGGTACCAACGGTCCGGTCGATCATCTGACCAAGCTCATCGCTTACGCCGACCACATGCAGAGCATCGAGCTGTACAAGGCGTACACCGCCCCACATGTGGCCGCACAGCGCGAGGCAATGTCGGATTGGATTTACTGGCAGCACGTTTCGTCGATCTGCCAGGACGCCACGAATCCTGTTCTTGGCAGTGTTCAAGCGTGAGCGACCACAGTGACGGATGGGAACGTACCGCTGTCCGGCCGTTCGAGGTTTTCCCAGAGCTCTATCGTCACATGGACATCCAGCTGCTGTCGGCGATCGCAAAAGGCGACGATGCTAGCCGCGCGGCTGCGATCGGTGCTGGCAGTCGTGAGGTAGTTGAGCGAATCGCTCATCTACGTGAACCATGGGTTCTGAACATCGATGCGGACGCCACGATCGAGTCGATCGACCGGCACGCCCTAAAGCTGTTCGAGCGCGGTGCGCCAGAGATCGGAGAATGGGTCCAGCGCATTCTCGGTCATTGGCGGCGGCAGCGGTCCTGGTTCAACGTAACTGTCGACGAAGTCGCCGCGGCTGACAACGAGGACCTGAGCCGCGTCACCGTCGCGTCCGCCGAGTGCATCCGACGCGCCGCATTTGCGTTCTTGGACGTCGACTTTGGCCCGATCCCACCGCTGTCGAACGACCCGTTCTACGGGGTGTTGCTTGCCGCTGGCGAAATTTTCACAACCCACCGCGACCAGGTTCCTCTTCGGGTGCAACTCGATTGCGTCGGCGGGCTGGCTGCCACACCCGAGCACAACCCGTGGGTGGCAGCGCTTATCGATCAAGAACTCGTGATTTACCGTCGGCTGTATCGAGTGTTTTTCCAACTCTTGGAACAAGCCGGCATGTTCGACGACCGCGAAGACGACCGCGAGTTCTTCTACACCCCTGACGAGGTGGACCGCCAAACCCGTTGAACCGCTGGGGTTCAGCTCCGCTGCGAATTCCCCCGCCGCCGCGGTTCCCACAGCACCAGTGCGGTGCTGGGCTTACGGACGCGTTCGAGCTCGGCGGTGACCTCGGCGAGCCTGGCCTGCAGCGCCTCGACCTGATTGGTCAGCTCGATGATGCGCTTGATGCCGGCCAGGTTGACGCCCTCGTCCTGGGACAGCCGCTGCACCTCGCGCAGCAGGTCGACATCGTGCTGCGAATACCGTCGACCGCCGCCCGAAGTGCGCTGCGGGCTGACCAGGCCGAGCCGGTCGTATGTCCGCAACGTCTGCGCGTGCATACCGGCCAGCTCGGCGGCCACCGAGATCAGGAAGGTCCGGGCTTCCTCTGTCTTACGCCGGGCTGCGCTCATAACGAGCCTGCCCAACCGGCCCGCGGATCAAATCCACTGGCCCGCTCTGCCTTTGCGTACGCCTCCAGCGCCTCCGCCGCTTCACCCTCGAGGTTGGGCGGCACGGCCACCTTGACGGTGACCAGCAGGTCGCCATGGCCGCCGTCGCTGCCGCGCTTGGGCACACCGCGCCCGCGCACCCGCAGGATGCGGCCGTCGGACGTGCCCTTGGGCACCCTGACGCCGACCTTGCCCTCCAGAGTCGGCACGGAAAGCGTTGTCCCCAATGCCAATTCATGGAAGCTCACCGGAACGGTGACAGTGAGATCGTCGCCGTCCCGCCCGAAGACCTTGTCGGGCCGGACGTGGACGGTGACGTACAGGTCGCCCGAGGGCGCCCCGCGTAGACCCGCTTCCCCCTGCCCGGCCAGCCGGATGCGCTGACCGTCGGTGACACCCGGAGGGATGCGCACGTTGATGGTGCGCGTCCGGGTGGAGACGCCGGTGCCTTTGCACTCGTCACACGGGTGCTCGATGATCGAGCCCGTGCCGCGGCATTCGGTGCACGGCTCCGAGAAGCCGAACGCACCCTGGTTGCGGTTGATGACACCGGCGCCGTTGCAGTTGGGACACACCTTCGGGCTGGTGCCCGGACGCGCGCCACTGCCGTGGCAGTTGGTGCAGGGTGCCGGGCTGGTCAGGCGCAGCGGCATGGCCACGCCCTTGGTCGCTTCGAGGAAGCTCAGCTCGGTTTCGGTTTCCAGGTCGTTGCCGCGGCGCGGACGGCTGGGGCGCGGCTGCTGCGCGCCCCGGCCGAACAGGCCGCCGAACAGGTCACCGATGTTGGCGCCGCCGGTCTGCCCCGCCTGGTCGAACAGGTCGCCCAGGTTGAACTCCGCGGAGTCGCCGCCGAAACCTCCGAAGCCGCCTCCACCGCCGCTGAACCGGCGGCCGAATCCACCGTTGGCGAAAAGCCTTCGGGTTTCGTCGTATTCGGCACGCTTGGTGTCGTCGGTCAGAATTTCCTTGGCCTCGGTCGCCGCTTTGTAGCGTTCCTCGGCCGCCGGGTTGTTCGGATTGCGGTCCGGATGGTTGTCGGCCAGCACCTTGCGCGCGGCGCGCTTGATCTCATCCTTGGTGGCGTCAGAGGTGACGCCGAGTTCCTTGTAGAAGTCCTTCTCGACCCATTCACGTTGAGCCATGTCGCGTCACCTCCTCAGCGTCGCTCGGTTACTCGTTTGATTCTGATTTCTGTTCGGTCGCAGCGTCGGTATTGATGGGCGTGTCGGGCGTATCAGCTGCGGGTTCGGCGTCGACGACACCGACCATCGCGTGCCGCAGCACCTGCTCACCGAGCTTGTAGCCGCGACGCATGACGGTCCCCAACACCGGGTTGGAGCCGTCGCCTTCGTGCTGAACGGCTTCGTGCAGCGACGGGTCGAACGCGTCGCCCTCGGCGCCGAACGATGCCAGACCGAGGCTCTCCAGCGCACCGGAAAGCTTGTCTGCCACCGACTTCAGCGGCCCCGACTCGAGATCACCGTGGGCGCGGGCCCGCTCGAGGTCGTCGAGCACCGGCAAGAACTGCTGCACGACAATGGCTTTGGCCCGCTCGGCTGCGGCCTGCTCCTGACGGATGGCCCGCTTGCGGTAGTTGTCGTACTCGGCCTTGAGCCGCTGCAGGTCTGCCTTGAGCTCGGCGGCTTCGTCGGACACCGGAGACTCGGCGGCCCCACCGGAGGCCGGGGAGCCCGGCGCCGACCCCTCAGGGGCCGACGCCGGAGCGCCCTCACGTGGTTCGCCGGTTTCCGGATCGATGCGCCGCTTGTCGGTGATGGTCACCGGCTCGTGCGAATCGTCCTGGCTCACTTGTTCTCCTGATCGTCCTCGACAACCTCGGCGTCCACGACGTTGTCATCTGCGGCGGCGCCACTCGGAGCACCCGCACCCGCACCGGCCTGCTCGGCCTGAGTGGCCTCGTAGATCGCCTGGCCCAGGGCCTGGCTCTCGACGCCCAGCTTCTCCATGGCCGTCTTGATGGCGGCGATGTCGGTGCCGGCGAGCGCGGTCTTGGCCTCGGCGATGGCACCGTCGACCTTGGTCAGGGTCTCCTCGGGGACCTTCGAGCCACCTTCGGCTTCACGCTGGTCCTTGACGAACTTCTCCGTCTGGTAGACCAGCGACTCGGCCTGGTTGCGGACGTCCGCCTCTTCGCGACGCTTCTTGTCCTCTTCGGCGTGCGCCTCGGCGTCCTTGATCATCCGGTCGATCTCGTCCTGCGACAGGCCCGAGCCTTCCTGGATCTTGATCGTGTTTTCCTTGCCGGTGCCCTTGTCCTTGGCGGTGACGTGCACGATGCCGTTGACGTCGATGTCGAAGGTGACCTCGATCTGCGGCACGCCACGCGGAGCCGGCGGGATGCCGGTCAGCTCGAAGCTGCCGAGCAGCTTGTTGTGCGCCGCGATCTCACGCTCACCCTGGAAGACCTGAATCTGCACCGACGGCTGGTTGTCGTCGGCCGTGGTGAAGGTCTCGGACCGCTTGGTCGGGATGGTGGTGTTGCGCTCGATCAGCTTGGTCATCACGCCACCCTTGGTCTCGATACCGAGGGACAGCGGGGTGACGTCAAGCAGCAGAACGTCTTTCACCTCACCCTTGAGCACACCGGCCTGCAGCGCGGCACCAACGGCCACGACCTCGTCCGGGTTCACGCCCTTGTTGGGCTCCTTGCCACCGGTCAGTTCCTTGACCAGTTCGGTGACGGCGGGCATACGGGTCGAGCCACCGACGAGGACCACGTGGTCGATGTCGGAGACCGAGATGCCGGCGTCCTTGATCACCGACTGGAACGGCTGACGGGTCCGGTCGAGCAGGTCCTGCGTGATGCGCTGGAACTCGGCACGGGTCAGCTGCTCGTCGAGGAACAGCGGGTTCTTGTCGGCGTCGACGGTGATGTACGGCAGGTTGATCGAGGTGCTCTGGCTCGAGCTCAGCTCGATCTTGGCCTTCTCCGCAGCCTCACGCAGACGCTGCATCGCCATCTTGTCCTTGGTCAGGTCGATGCCGCTGGTGCCCTTGAACTTGTCGACCAGCCACTGCACGATGCGCTCGTCCCAGTCGTCGCCACCGAGGTGGTTGTCACCGGAGGTCGCCTTGACCTCGACGACGCCCTCGCCGATTTCCAGCAGCGAGACGTCGAAGGTGCCGCCACCGAGGTCGAAGACCAGGATGGTCTGCTCCTTCTCGCCCTTGTCCAGGCCGTAGGCCAGGGCGGCCGCGGTCGGCTCGTTGACGATGCGGAGCACGTTGAGGCCGGCGATCTGGCCGGCTTCCTTGGTGGCCTGACGCTGAGCGTCGTTGAAGTAGGCCGGGACGGTGATCACGGCGTCGGTGATGTCCTCACCGAGGTACGCCTCCGCGTCGCGCTTCAGCTTCTGCAGCGTGCGCGCGCTGATCTCCTGCGAGGTGTACTGCTTGCCGTCGATGTCGATGGTCCAGTCAGTACCGATGTGCCGCTTCACCGAACGGATGGTCCGGTCGACGTTGGTCACTGCCTGGTTCTTCGCGGGCTGGCCGACCAGCACCTCGCCGTTACGCGCGAACGCGACGACCGACGGGGTGGTCCGGGAGCCCTCAGAGTTGGCTACGACGACGGGGTCGCCGCCCTCCAGCACCGAGACGCAAGAGTTGGTGGTCCCGAGGTCGATACCGACCGCACGAGCCATAGTGATGCCTCCTGATAGACATTGTTGGGTGATCTGAGCGAACTGCGCTCAAGCTTGCTATCGGACGAGGCCGTCTGTCAAGCCGAACTTGAGTCTGTTGCACTCAACTTGTTGTCGGTCAGTCCAACCTGGGCGGTTCGCGATCTATTCCCGATTCCCCAAAAATGTCCATCCGGGGCCATCAACGCTGGTCAGGCACCTCCAGCAGCGACCATTGCCCGCACCGAGTCCGGCAATTCGGCTGTCGACCACTCCGCCCGCCGCGGCTCCCCGTAGGTGACCGAGAAGGGCACGATGCCCGCCCAGGCGGTGGTTTCCTCGTCCGGTTCGGCCAGCGGACCACCGTTGACCTTGTACACCCAGTCGCCGTCGACGATCGGCAGGGAGATGACGTTGGTCGCCGCGACCTCCTTCGGCAGCATCGCGCGCACCTCGGCAGTACGGCCGGGGATCAGCAGCTCGCTGAAGCGCTCCAGGAGGGCTTCCCGGTCTTCGCGTTCGGCGGGTTGCACTTCGCCGTAGATCACCGCGGAACGGTAGTGCACCGAGGAGTCAAAAGTGCTGTGCGCCACCACAAGTGCATCCATGGCCGTCACACAGAAGGCAACCTGTTTCCCCGCCCCCTTGACGCCCAGTGTGCCCGCACCGGTCGAGCCGTGGATGAGAATCCGATCCTCGTGACGGACGAACAGCGTCGGCACCGCAAGGGGCCGAACCTTGCCGTTCGGACGGGCCACATCGCCGACGCTGAGCACGCCCCACCACTGCCCATCGAGGAACTCCTCGAGAGCGGCGCGCGCCGTGGACTGACGACCGTACTTGCGAGTGACCTTTTCCATGAATTCAGATCACCATGATTGCGGCCTGGTTAGAATAGCCAGAAATACCCAGTTCTGGCAGGCCAGTATTCTGACTGGGTGGCGCGGCACACACGGGCGGTCCATCTGCCCCTCGACACCACCGATCTCAGTGCCAGGGCGATCGCGAGTCAGTTGGTGGCGCTGATCGCCGCTGGACAGGTCGGCGACGGCGACTGGCTGCCGTCGACCCGCGCCCTTGCGCATGAGGTCGGCGCCTCGCGAACGATGGTCGCGGCCGCCTACGACGAACTGGTGGCCGCCGGATTTCTCGAGGGTGTGCCCGGTGCCGGAACCCGGACAACCGTCGGCGCCACCGCAGCCGCCCGCGCCGGGCTGTCCAGCCGCGCACCGCGCCTGGAGAAGTCGAACGTCGTACCGGCAGCGCATGTCACGGCGCACCAAACCGATGCCGTCGATCTCCGTCCGGGCACCCCGGACACCGGCCTCATCGACATGCGGGCATGGGCCCGCGCGTGGCGGGCCGCGGCGTCGACCCGACCGACGACGCTCTCACCGTGGCAGGACACCGACGATGCCTTCACCGCCGCCATGTCGCGCCACCTGCGCACCAATCGGGGTATCGACACCGACACGGTTTTCGACGTTCCCGGATCGACCGCGGCCTTTCAGACACTGGCGGCCGTCAGTGGCCTCACGCGCTGTTATCTCGAATCGCCCTGCTACCCCGCCGCCGCTGACGAATTCAGCCGCGCCGGCTTGGATCTGGCTTTCGTCCCCGTCGACCACGACGGGCTGTGCGTCGACAGCCTCGGTGACGAACCCGGCATCGTCTACACCACACCGGCGCACCAGTACCCGCTCGGACACCGGCTCTCGGTGAATCGGCGGGCCGAACTCGTTGCGTGGGCCAAGCGGACCGGGTCGATCGTCATCGAAGACGACTACGACGGCGAGTTCCGCTACTGCGTCGCGCCGCTGCCCGCGATTCGGTCGATTCCGGGCGCCGGAGAACACGTCGCCTACGTCGGCACCGCGTCCAAGATGCTGGCGCCGAGCCTGGGCGCCGCCTGGCTGGTGCCGCCACTGCCCCTGCACAACGCCGTCCAGACCTACCTTCGCGAGCACCGCATCGCGGTCTCCACCATCACGCGCATCGCCCTCACCACCTTGATCACCGGCGGCGAGCTACAGCGACACCTGGCACGCGCAAGCCGCGAATACCGTTGCCGCCGAGACATTCTCATCACCGAACTCGAAGCGCGCCGCCCCGGACTGGAAGTGCTCGGCGTCCAGGCGGGGTTGCACGTCGCCATCCTGCTGCCCGATAGCTGCCCCGATCTCGACGTTGCCGAATTGCTCCGCGCCGATGGCCTGCTCGTCTCGCCGCTGTCGACCTTTCCCCAGCATCCCGGCTCCGAAATAAACGGCATCACAGTCAATTTCGCGCAGATCGACCGCTCGACCGCCAGGCGCTTCGCCGAATGCACTGCCGCAGCTCTCGCGCAGGGCGCACCATGGTGAGATGAATGCCGACCCGCAAACGGCAGTCGACGAGATTGCCCCCGACATCTACCGGCTCTCCACGTGGATTCCGGACATCACCGAGAACGGCTTCACGTTCAACCAGTTCCTCCTGACCGGCGATGAGCCGTTCCTCTTCCATTGCGGGCAGCGACAACTGTTCCCACTCGTCTCGGATGCCATCAGCCGGGTCATCCCACTGCCCACGCTGCGCTGGATCTCGTTC
This sequence comes from Mycobacterium sp. SMC-21, assembly GCF_045310825.1. NCBI lineage: Bacteria > Bacillati > Actinomycetota > Actinomycetes > Mycobacteriales > Mycobacteriaceae > Mycobacterium > Mycobacterium sp. SMC-21. The sequence continues at coordinate 90,523 of NZ_JBJIAO010000012.1, forward strand.
GGACACCTCGAAGCCGACGAGTGCGGCGCGATGAACCTCATGCTGGCCGCGGCACCGCATGCCGAGGTCGTGCACGGCGGGCTGGCTCTGATGCTGTCGTTGGTCGACATGTGCGACCGACCTCCCGTCCCCGCCCCTGACACGGCGCTGGACATCGGCGGGCACCGACTGAGATTCATTGCCACACCGCATGTCCCGCACAATTGGGAAGCGGGATTGTGGTTCGACGAGACGACCTCCACCCTGCTCGCCGGCGACCTCTTCACCCACACCGGACACTGCCCGGCACTGACCGAATCCGACTGCGTGGCCCCGGCGCTCGAGGCAGAGGCCATCTTCCACGCCACCGGGCTGACGACGAACCTCGCACCGACGCTCGAGCAACTCGCCGCGTTGAACCCCTCGACGCTTGCCCTCATGCACGGTTCGTCCTACGCCGGCGATGGTGCGGCTCAATTGCGAGCACTCGCCGAGGGGTATGCCGCGATGGCCGCCTAGAAGGGTGCGGGTTCATCCCATTCCTCTGCGGCGCGGGCCGTTTCGAGTTCGCGGTATCGGTGCCATTCTTCGCTGGCGATGCGTTCTTCGTTGACCATGCGGGCTTCGTTGATGAGTTGTTGGCGTTCTTGGGCGCGGGTGCGTTTGCGTTTGGGCATGCAGTGCCCGCGCCCGGGGGTTCGTGGTGGTTGTTCGGTGATTGTGGGTGTTCCGGTGGGTGTGGCCAGTTGTGGGTACCAGTGGGCGCCTTCGGGTTTGGTGATGTAGGTGTGTCCGGTGGGGGCGACCCAGACGACGGTGCCGTCGGGGTATTGGTGGTCGGTCCAGCCGTGGAACGTTTTGAGTAGGTGGTGGAACCGGCACAGGCATTTGAGGTCTGACGGGTGCGTCGGCCCGGCCGGGTACGGGACGGTGTGGTCGAGGTCGCAGGCTTGCGCGGGCCGGTCGCAGCCGGGGAATCGGCAGGTCAGGTCTCGGCAGCGCACGAACTCCGCCAGCTTGGCCGACGGACGGTAGCGGGGCTCGGCCGCATCCGGCGGAATCTCGACCTCGCGGATGGTCGCCCCCTCGGCGAGCCGGGCGACCTGCTCGGCGGGGATCTGCCCGTATCCGGGCAGGAACCCCGGGGCTTGGCCGGCGAGGGTTTTGGGGCCGGCGATCACGTAGATGACGGCGCGGGTGCCGACGGTCGCGGCCGGCGGTTCCCCCATGGCGGCCGCGGCGGCGGGGCAGTCCGGGTTGTCGCATTGGCAGGCCAGCCGCTGCCCGCGGGCGAGGGCGTCGATGGCGGCGGCGCGGCGCTGATCATGGGAGCGCGGATCGTTGCGGCACACACTCTTGGCGAGGTCGTCGATGGCGGCGTCGAGCACGGCGGCGGTCGCCGCGTCTATCGTGCCGCAGATGCTGGCTGCGCCGGGGCCGCAGGCGCGGATGTCGAGGTAGCGGGCCTGCGACGGGGGTTTGGGTTGGTGGACCCCGGCCTGGTCGGACGCGGCGATGATGGCGTCGATGCGTTGTTCCATTTTCGGTTTCGACAACCGGCCCCAGGCCACGATCTTGGCGGCCAGGTCGGCATCGACCTGCCCGGCGACGTCGTCGTCGATGATCAGGTCGGTGCGGGCGACGATCATGGCGACCATCACCGCATCGATCAGGCCGTTGGCGTAGATGGCCGCCACCTTCGGCAGGCGGGTGCGGAGCGTCACCGCCCGGTCCACCTGGGCTTGGGCCCGCTTACGGGATATCCCCAATGCGGCGGCGACCTCGACGACCAGCCCGGCATAGCCGTCGATCGCCCAATACCGTTTCTCGATGTCGTCGTCGGGGGCCCGCAGCGCCCACAGGTCACCGATCGCCCCCAGGCGGCGGGCGCCGGCGGCGTTCTCTTGCCGGGTGGCCAGGGTGATCGCGTCGACCGCCGCGGCCGCGGCGTGGGGATCACCATTTGATTCGCTCATACGTTCGAATGTATACCTGCCCACCGACACGAATTAGAGGCCGCGGACGCGACCCATCGGCGACGGTTAGAGCAGCTAAATAGAAGGGCCGCAGCCAGATTGGACCCGGCCGGGCGCCGTGGGAACGACGGGAAGGGGATCGTCGACGGTTAGATCGACTAGCCACCCGACACACGCAGACGGCGCCGACGGGACGCGCCGCCGACCATCCCGGACCCGCGACAGTCAGGCGACCGACAGTGATTAGGCGACCTAACCGATGGGGATCGCGACGCGGCCCGGAGTGCGGAGCCCGGGCTGGGTGCGGTCGGGCGAGCGCTACCGATTAGCCGCCCTAACCGTCGAGGATCGCGGCACAGCCAACCGAGCCGGGCACGAGCCGGCACCAACTACCGAGCACACCTAACCGTCGAGGATCGCAGCGCGGATCGGACACCCGGGCAGCGCGAGTCGGGATGGGCACGGCCAGAACCACCGAGCCCACCTAACCGTCGACGATCCGTGCCCGGGTCGATGGACAGCGCGCCCGCCCGGCGACCCCGGCCGGGCCGGAACTCGCAGTGGACGCGGTAAGCGCGGCAAGTCTGCAAAACCCGGCGTGGACGCGTCGTCGCGCTACTAACGTCGCAGGTACACCCGCCGGACCGGCAAAGGAGTGCCCATGACAACCACCGCTCCCATCGACGTCCTGGTCATCGGCGCCGGGATCTCCGGAATCGGAATGGCGTACCACCTCAAGACTCTTCGCCCGGACACGTCGTTCGTGGTGCTCGAGGGACGAGACGCGATCGGTGGCACCTGGAGCCTGCACCAGTACCCGGGCATCCGCTCCGACTCGGACATGCCGACCTTCGGCTTCGGCTTCAAGCCGTGGACGCATCGCAAGTCCATCGCCGACGGGCACATCATCCTCGACTACCTGCAACAGACCGTCGAGGAGAACGACCTGGCCGGCCACATCCGGTTCGGTTACCACGTGGACTCGGCGAATTACGATTCTCAGCAAGGCCTTTGGACCGTCAATACGACGCACAACGGGCAAGCCGAGACGTTCACCTCACGCTTCCTGTTCATGGGCACCGGGTACTACGACTACGACAACCCGTACATCCCCGACTTCCCCGGCAAGGAGGACTTCGAGGGTCCGCTGGTCCACCCCCAGCTGTGGCCGAAAGACCTGGACTACACCGGCAAGAACGTCGTCGTCATCGGCAGTGGCGCCACCGCCGTCACGCTGATCCCGAACATGGCCGACAAGGCCGCGCACGTGACCATGCTGCAGCGCTCCCCGAGTTACGTGTTCTCGATCCCGGCGTCCGATCCCATCGCCAACGTGCTCAACAAGGTGCTCGGCCACGAGCGGGCATACAAGCTCGTGCGGCGCAAGAACATCTCGATGAACCGCGGCCTGTTCAAGATGTGTATGCGTTACCCGAAGCTGATGCGAAAGCTGTTGATCGCCAACGTGGCTCGACAACTGCCCAAGAATTTCGACGTGGACACGCACTTCACACCCAAGTACAACCCGTGGCAGCAACGCCTGGCCATGGTGCCCGACGGCGACCTGTTCAAGATGGTGTCGACAGGCAAGGCTTCGATCGTCACCGACCACATCGAGCGGTTCACCAAGAACGGCATCCTGCTGAAGTCCGGGCAAGAGCTGGCCGCCGACGTCATCATCTCGGCGACCGGGCTGAACATGACACCGTTCGGCAAGGTCGCGCTGAGCGTCGACGGGCACGCCCTCAACCTGCCCGACCTCACGGTCTACAAGGCGATGATGCTGTCCGGGGTGCCCAACTTCGCGTTCGCGGTCGGCTATACCAACATCGCCTGGACGTTGAAGGTCGACCTGGTCTGCGAGCACTTCTGCCGGATGCTCGACTACATGGACGAGCACGGGTACGCCAACGTGGTCCCGATCCTGGAGGACGGCACCATGGAACGAGTTCCCTTGCTGGACATGACGTCCGGCTACGTCCAGCGGGCGGTCGCGAAGTTCCCCCGGGGCGGCACCTACGGCCCGTGGGCATTCAAGCATGCCTACGAAATGGACCAGGAGCGGCTGCGCAACGGGCCCATCGAGGACCCCGCTCTGGTGTTCACGCCCGCCGCCGCCCCGTTGTCCATGGTCTGACCGAAGGAGCGATCATGAAATCCGACTTCTTTTTCCTCAGCCACGGCGAACGTTGCGCCGCTTGGCATCTGACCGCCGGGACCGACGCGCTGACCGGCCAGACCGGACGGCCGTGCGTGGTCATGGCCCACGGCTTCGGCGGCACCCGCGACTCCGGCCTGATGCCGTTCGCCGAGCCTTTCGCCGCCGCCGGGATGGACGTGGTGCTGTTCGACTACCGCGGCTTCGGCGATTCGGAAGGCGAACCCCGCCAGGATATTTCGGTGAACAAGCAGCGGCAGGACTATCACGCCGCCGTCGACGCCGCCCGAAACCTCCCGGGTGTCGACCGCGACCGCATCGCGCTGTGGGGCACGTCGTATTCGGGCGGGCACGTCATCGCCGTCGCCGCCGAGGACCAGCGGGTGGCCGCCGTGGTGGCACTGTGTCCCGCGACCGACGGGCTGGCCGCGTTGGTGAAGGGGTACCAGGAGGGCGGCGTGGGGCCGCTGGCCCGTCTGGTCGCCCACGGGGTGCTCGATGCCGCGGGAGCGCGCCTCGGGCGCAAGCCGCACAACGTCGCCCTCACGGGGCCGCACGGCGCCACTGCTGTGCTGACCACTCCCGGCGCCGAAGAGGCTTACGTGGCCATGTCCGGCCCGACGTGGCGCAACGAATTCACCGCCCGCACGGTGCTGGAGATCGCGTTCAACCGGCCGACCGTCCACGCCAGTCAGTTGGAGTGCCCGCTGCTGGTGCAGGTCGGGACCAACGACCTCATCGCGCCGCCGGACGCCGCTCGCCGCGCCGCGAAGAAGGCGGGCTACCTGGCGCATCTGTGCGAATACCCCGCCGACCATTTCGATTTCTACGACGGGCCCTGCTTCGAGGCGGCCCTCGCCGACGAGCTGACGTTCCTGACCCGCGTGCTCGATCCGATCCGCTCGACCGACGTGCATTTGCGGTCGACCAACCCGCCGACACCCAAACTGGCGGTCAAACTGCCGTGGTGAACCCGTCCGCTTGGCATGATCAGCACCGAGTGTTGATCGAAAGGGCGGACTGAATGTTCGACAGGGTTGTTGCGACGACTCGCAACTGGCTGGAAGTTGCCCGCTACGGCGGACTGGAGACAGGCGAAGAGCCGTCGCCGTACGACATCGTCGCCCAGGGCCGCATCCACAAGCTCCGGCGGTACCGCACCACGGGTGAGGCAGGCCGTCCCCAGGTGCTGCTGGTGCCACCGCTGATGCTCACCGCCGACGTATTCGACGTATCGCCGCAGGCCAGCGGCGTCCGCACTCTGATCGACAACGGCATCGACCCGTGGGTCATCGACTTCGGCTCGCCGGAGAAGGAAGCGGGCGGTCTCGAGCGCAACCTGGCCGACCATGTGCTGGCGGTCGACGCGGCCATCGATGAGATGGTCAACTTGACCGGCGGCGACGTCCACCTCGCCGGCTACTCGCAGGGCGGCATGTTCTGCTATCAGACCTCCGCGTACCGGCGCAGCGCCGGCATCGCCAGCGTCATCACCTTCGGCAGCCCGGTCGATCTCAGCAAAACCGCCCCGATGGGTGTCCCGGCAGAAATCGCGATCCCCGGCATGGGGTTTGTGATGGAGAACGTGCTGCGCGGCCGGTCCGTACCGGGCTGGGCGACGCGGCTCGGGTTCCAGCTGCTCGACCCCGTGAAAGCGGTGACGGGCCAGCTGCAGTTCCTGGCCGCACTGCACGACCGCGACGCCCTGCTGCCGCGCGAAGGGCAGCGCCGCTACCTGATGAACGACGGCTGGGTGGCGTGGCCCGGCCCGGCGCTCGCCGAGTTCCTGCAGCAGTTCCTGATGCACAACCGGATGCTGACGGGCGGGTTCAGCATCGCCGGACGGCCGGTGACGCTCGCCGACATCACCTCGCCGATCCTGGCGTTCGTCGGCGATGTCGACGAGATCGCCCCGCCGGCCTCGGTGCGCGGCATCCTCGGTGCGGCGCCACGCGCGGACATCTACGAAAGCACCTTGCACGCCGGGCATTTCGGGTTGGTCGTCGGCAGCACGGCGACGTCGCACACGTGGCCGCTGGTCGCCGACTGGATGCGGTATGCCGAGGGCAACGGCCCGCAGCCGGAGCACGTCACCAAGGTCGACACCGCGACCACCGCCGCCGAACCGGCGCCGACCGGACCGGCCGAGGGTGTCCAGGCGTTGATCGACGCCGGGTGCATGGTTGCCGGCTCCGTCGCCCGTTCGGTCGGGGACGTGCGCGGCATGTTCGGCACCGTGTCGCGGCAGATGCCCCGGTTGGCGCGCATCCGGAGACTGGACGCGAACACCCGAATCTCGTTGGCGCTCTTGTTCGATGAGCAGGCGCAGCACGCACCCAACGACGTCAGCTTCATGTACGAGGACCGCAGCTACACCTACGGCGAGAACAAGGTCCGTATCGACGCGGTGGTACGCGGCCTGCTCGCCGCGGGCGTGCGCGCCGGTGAGCACGTCGGCGTGTTGATGGGCACGCGCCCGTCGGCGCTGGCGGTGGTGACGGCGCTCAACCGCATCGGCGCGGTGGCGGTGATGCTCCGCCCCGGCGCCGATACCGCGCGTGAGGTCGAACTCGGCAGGGTCAACCGCGTCATCGCCGACCCCGAACACTCCGAGGCCGACTTCGCCGGCCGTCCGCTGCACACATTCCTGTTGGACACCCCGTACCTCAACCGGGACCGCACCCTGACCGCCCTGGAGATCGGCGAGACCAACGCCGTGCGCATCCCGGACTGGTACCGCCCCAACCCGGGCCGCGCCGGCGAGCTCGCGTTCATCTTCTTCGGCGGCCCGGACGACGATCCCCGCCCCATCCGAGTCACCAACGGCCGCTTCGGTTTGTCGGCGTACGGCACTGCGACGTCGGCGACGCTCAACAACTCCGACACCGTCTACTGCATCAACCCGATCTACCACACCTCCGGTCTGCTGACCGGCATCGGCGGTGCGGTCGCCGGTGGTAGCCGACTGGCGATGGCCAAGGACCTGGACCCGACCACGTTCTGGACTGAAGTGCGCCGCTACGGCGTGACCATCGTCTGCTACACGTGGGCGCAGTTGCGGCCACTGGTCAACGCCGCGCCGCAGCCCGCCGAGCGCAACCACTCGGTGCGCCTGTTCGTCGGCTCCGGCATGCCGCGCGGCCTGTGGCGCCGCGTGCTGGACCGGTTCGCGCCGGCCGGGGTTCTTGACTTCTGGTCCACGAGCGAGGGCGAGGCCATCCTGGCCAACGTCAACCCGGCCAAGCCCGGATCGCTGGGCCGGCCGCTCCCGGGTAGCGCGACGGTCGAGGTCGTGCGGTGGGATCCCGAAGCGCAGCAAGTCGTTTCGGGCGCAGACGGGTACGCCATCCGGTGCGCCGACGACGAGACCGGTCTGCTGCTGGTGAAGATCAGTTCGGCCACCACCGCGTCGGCGCCGCCGCTGCGCAATCTGTTCGAGGCCGGCGACGCCTGGTTCTCCAGCGGCAGCCTGGTCAGCCGGGACGCCGACGGCGACTACTGGCTGATCGACTCCGTCGACACCCAGATCCGCGCCGCCGACGAAGTGGTGGCGTCCCTGCCGATCACCGCGGCCCTCGGCAAGCTGCCCGCCGTCGACCTGGTGCACACCTATGGAGTCGCCTCGGACGACGCCGAAGTGGCGGTCGCGGCAGTGTCCCTGCTGGACGGGCAGGACATCTCCGCGGCCGACCTGGACGAGGCGCTCGCGACCCTGCCGCTCCAGCAGCGGCCCGCGTTCGTCCGCGTCGTCGACGAGGTGCCGATGACGCCGTGGCACCGCCCGGTCGCCGGGCCGCTGCGTCGCGACCCGCTGCCCCCGCCCGGCCGCTACTTCACCCGGACCGACGACGGCAGTTACAAGGAAAGCTGACACCGGCCTGACGAAGTCGTCAATAATTGACACATGAAGAAAAGCATTGCTGCAGTGCTGTTCCTGCTGGCGTCTGCGGCCGTGCCGGCCGTCGGCGCACCGGCCGCACACGCCGATGTGTGCGGCAGCGTCGGCGGTCGCCACGTCAGTGCCGGTGGCTGCACGAACGTCGCCGGCGACGCGGCGGTGGCCGCGGCGGCTCCGGAGGACGCGGCCGCCCAGGCCGCCGCCGGCCGGCCACCGTGCTACACCCCGGCCGGGGTGCCCTACTACACACCGGGTGACTTGCCTTGTAACTGAGGCCATTTAGGCTGACGGCATGCACAAGACTCTGCAGCGAGCCGCCGTCATCGCCGCGGCCGCCTTGGCACCCATGGCCATCACCGCTGCGATCGCACCGGCCGTCAGCAACGCGGACTGCGACAACGGCACCTGGTGGGACCCGGTGCAGAACCGGTGCCAGGCCCCGCTGGTGCAGAACTGTCCCGGCGGCTGGTGGGACCCGAACATCAACAGCTGCCGGCCGCCGGTCTCGACGACGCCGCTCGACTGCCGCGACGGCGCGTGGTGGGACCCGATCAACAACATCTGCCGTCCGCCGCTGCTGCCGCAGTAGCGGGTCCGGTCAGACCAGGTAGTACAGCTCCTCGTCGCTGCCGACGCGGGCGGGGACCAGCCGCGACTCCGCGTAGCGGACCGCCTTGAGCGTGGCAGAGAACTCCTTCTCCTCTTCCGGGAAGATGCGCTCGTCCGGGAACCAGTCGCGCAGCCCGACGTTGCTCAGGACGTCCAGGGTGTCGGGCCGAACCCCGGCCAGCAGGACCGTGACGCCCAACTCGGTCAGGTCATGCAGGAACCGCTCGACACGCTCGATGCCGACCGCGTCGGGGTTGCGGGCGCGTTTGAGGCGGAGCACCACGAATTGGGTGCCTTCGTTCTTGACCCGCTCGGTGAGCGCGTCCAGTGCGTGTTCGATTTCCGGTGCGGCACCGAAGAACAACTCGCCCTCGATGTCGTAGATCAGCACCGCCGGATTGTCGGGCTCGTCGCCGACCCGTTCCCGGACCACACGCTCCGGCGTGACCACCAGCTCGGCGATCTTGAGCTTGGAGGCCCGCGGCACGAACAGCAGGATCGACAGCGCCACGCCCAGCAGCACCGCCTTGTCCAGATCGACGACCACGCCGGTGATCGCCGTGACGATCACCAGGCCGGCGTCGTAACGCGATGCCCTGACGGTGTGCACCAGGCGATGGAAATCGACCAGGCGAACCGCGGTCACCAGCAGCAGGCCGGCCAGCGCCGCCTTCGGGATGTAGCTCAGCAGCGGCGCGAACAGCAGCAGGGCGCCGGCCACCGCCACCGACGCGATGACGCCCGAGAACCTGGTGGCCGCACCGGCCTGGAAGTTGATGGCCGACCGCGACAGCGAACCCGAACCGGGCAGGCTCTGGAAGAAGCCACCGGTCAGGTTGGCCAGCCCTTCCGCCACGATCTGCCGGTTGTAGTCGATCTTCTGCTGCGTCTGGTGCGCAATGGCTTTCGCGATCGACAGCGCCTCGATCAAGCCGATGAAAGCCACCGCCAGCGCGCCTTCCGACAGATGCGGCAGCCACTCCCAATGCACCACAGGAATGTGGAAGTCGGGCAGGCTGGCGGGAATCTTCCCGGTGATCGACACGGCGGTCTTACCCCCGTGGCCGGGCGTCGACCAGCCCGAGAAGTAGGCGATCAGCGCCGCGATGACCAACACGGCGAGCATGTCGATCTGCGGCCAGCCGTAGCGCTGCACCAACTTTCGGAGCACGACGGCCGCGACGACAGCTGTGACGCTCAGGACCACGGCTCGGTAATTGATCGCGTCGCCGTGGAACAGCGTGAGGTAGGTGCGGTACAGCACCTGCATGTTGCCGTTGCCCCGATCCTTGACACCGAGCGCATTTCCCAACTGGCCCAAGGCAAGTAGGAACGCGGCTGCTGCCATGAACCCGACGATCACGGACTCGGAGATGTAGCGGGTCAGGTCACCCAGTTTGAACACCGAGATCAGGATCTGAATGGTGCCCACCAGCACCCCGAGCACGAACAGCGCCTCGAACAGCTCGGTGCGGTTCTCTGGATCGATGAACGCCAACGAGCTGAACACCAACAGCGAGATGGCGCTGGTGGGTCCGTTGATCAGGTGCGACGACGAGCCGAATATCGACGCGATGAGCGTCACCACGATCGCAGAGAAGACACCGTATTTGGGGTCGACGCCCGCGATGAGGGCGTAGGCCATGCCCTGCGGCAGCGCGATGGCGGCCACCGTCAGGCCTGCGATCAGATCGCGCCGGGCGAGGGTGCGGTCGTAGACGGGTTTCAGGTTGGAAAGCAGGCTCACGATCCCACCACCGTTCGCTGCGCAGGGATATGAATGGTGTCGATGATTCCGTTGTCGCCGAAGAACTTTTCGGCGGCGTCGTCCCAGTCCTTGGCGATCGCGGTCACCGGGAACAGCGCGATGTCCGGCAACTGGGCGCGATACTTGGCCTGGATCTGCGGGTTGATGGAGCGGTACCCGTACTTCGCGATGACGTCCTGCGCCGGGTCGGTGAACAGGTAGTTCAGGTAGGCCTTGGCGTAGGCCTCGGTCTTCTTGCCTGCCACGTTCGCATCGACCCAGGCCACCGCGGGCTCGGCCTTGATACTCACCGGTGGATACACGATCTGCAGCTCGTAGGGTGCCGCAGCCACCTCGCGGATGGCTTCGTTCTCCCATGTCAGGTGCACATCGCCGATCTTCTGCACGGCGAAGCTGGTGGCCGCGCCGCGCGCGCCCTCGTCGGCGACGGCGACGTGTTTGAACAATGCCGCCAGGTAGTCGTGGGCCGCCGCCTCGGAGCCGCCGCGGGTCGTCACCGACCCCCACCCGGCGAGCACGCTGAGCTTGCCGTTGCCCGAGGTGCGCGGGTCCGGCGTCACCACCGAGACATCGTCCTTGACCAGATCGGGCCAGTCATGGATGTTCTTCGGGTTGTCCTTGCGGACCACGAACACGATGGTCGACGTGTAGGGGACCGAGTTGTTGGGCAGCCGGTGCTGCCAGTCCTTGGCGATCAGCCCGCGCTTGGCCAGTTTGTCGACGTCACTGACCAACGCCAGTGAGACCACACCGGCTTTCGACGTACCGTCGATGACGTTGCGCGCCTGCCGGCCGGATCCGCCGTGCGACTGTGCGATGTCGACGGTGACGCCGGACTGCTTGCGGTACTGCGCGACGAACTGCGGGTCCAGCGCCGCGTACAGCTCACGCGTCGGGTCGTACGACACGTTCAGCAGCGCGTCCGGTGACGAGCCGTGAATGTTCTTGAACCCGATCAGAACTCCGGCCACCGCGATGGCGACGACGCCGACCACACCGAGCGGGGATATGTGTTGTCTGCTCATCGCCACCTCTGTTCACTACGGAAGATCGACGTTAGGCAGCAGGACGCGCCGGGGCAGCGGTCTGGATCAGCGCGATCAGATCTCCCGTAGCCTGATGGCCGATGAACCACACACGGCTCACCATGTCTGCCACCGCTGCGCTGACGGCCGCGCTGCTTGCCGGCTGCGACAGCACCACCCCCGGAAGCCCGAAGACGGGGCTGCCCAGCGGAGAAACGTCTGCCACCAGCACGCCGACCCCGAGTGAGAAGGCGATCCGCCCGGTGCCGGTGAGCCCCCTCCCCGCACCGAGCGCCGCGCCACCGACGGCCCAGGCGCTCGCTCCGCAGAACGGCTATGTCTTCATCGCGACCAAATCCGGCCAGACCCGGTGCCAACTCAGCAAGACCGAAGTCGACTGTGAGTCGGCCTTCACCAACCCACCCAAGGTCAGCGGAGAGAGCGCCAATGGCGTCCGGGTCACCGCCGACGGCAAATTGTCTTGGGTGGTGGGCAATCTCGGCGCCATTCCAACCGTGACGCTGGATTACCAGACCTACTCGGCGGTGGGCTGGACCATCCTCGCCGGAGCCGAAGGCACCCGCTTCACCAATGCGGCGACGGGCCATGGGATGTTCGTCTCGACGGCGGGTGTGAAGTCGTTCTGATTCATTAGGCTGGGCGGCATGGACTTCCGGGTATTCGTCGAACCACAGCAGGGTGCCACCTACGCCGACCAGCTCGCCGTCGCTCAGGCCGCCGAAAGGCTCGGTTACTCAGCGTTTTTCCGCTCCGACCACTACCTGGCCATGGCCGGCGACGGGCTGCCCGGCCCCACCGACTCCTGGGTGACGCTCGGCGGCATCGCCCGTGAGACGAGCACCATCCGGCTGGGCACCATGGTCACCTCCGCCACGTTCCGCTACCCGGGCCCGCTCGCCATCGCCGTCGCGCAGGTCGACGAAATGAGCGGGGGCCGTGTCGAATTGGGCCTCGGCGCCGGGTGGTTCGCCGAAGAGCACGAGGCCTACGCCATCCCGTTCCCGGGGCTGGGCGAACGCTTCGAGCGGCTGGAAGAACAGCTGCAGATCATCACCGGCTTCTGGGACACCCCGGTCGGCGAGCACTTCGACTTCACCGGCAAGCACTACACCGTCAAGAACTCCCCGGCGCTGCCCAAGCCGGCACAGGCCCATCCGCCGGTCATCATCGGTGGTGGCGGCGCCAAGCGGACCCCGGCGCTGGCCGCCCGGTTCGCCTCCGAATTCAACATTCCGTTCGTCGACATCGACACCCTGACCACCCAGTTCGGCCGGGTCCGGGCGGCTGTCGAAGCGGCCGGCCGGGCGCCCGAAAGCATCACGTACTCGGCGGCTTTCGTGCTGTGTGCGGGCAGGGACGAGGCGGAGATCGCGCGCCGGGCCGCCGCCATCGGCCGCGAGGTCGACGAGATGCGCGGCAACTCCCCCACCGTCGGCACGCCGGCGGAGATCGTCGACAAGCTGGCGCCGTTCGTCGCGGCCGGGGTCGAGCGCATCTACCTGCAGGTGCTGGACATGGCCGATCTCGACCACATCGAGTTCTTCAGCACGGAGGTCATTCCCCAGCTACGCTGACCGGCCATGACCGAGCGGCCGTGGCACGAGCGCACCCCGCATGTCGTCGGCGCCAGCCTCGCCGCGCTCGCCGCGATCGCGCTGCTGTATTTCGCGGGGTCCTGGCTGGTGCGGCACTACAACGAGCCGCAGCCGCCGCCGGTGCCCGTCATCGTGGATGACACCGGCCACTCGTCGACCACGACGCTCACCACGACCGCGCCGACATCAACCAGCTACTCGTCGGTGACGCCGTCGACCACGGACATCGACGTGCCGCTCACCCCGGAGACGACGGACACGACCGACACGACGTCCGCGCCGAGGGGCGACAGCACGACCACCAGCCGGACCCCGACGACGTCGTCGTCGATCACCCAGTCCCGGCGCACCCACCCGCCGGGGCCGCGCCCGCACTAGTGCGTGAAGAACTCGATCATCAGCACCTGGAGCTCACCGACGCAGCCACCGAGGATGGCGCCGATGGCGACCATCAGCGGCTCGTCGTCCTTGAACACCGGCCGCAGAATCGACTCGTACTCCTCGTTGGTGAGCTGATTCATCTTCTCGATGATCGTCTTTTCCAGATCGATCTTGCTCATGGCGTAGTCCTGCGCGTCCAGCAGCGTGGCCGGCAGCCTCTCGACGACGAGATCGACGACGCGGTCTTTCAGCGCGTTGTACTTCGACGTGCCCACGGCGAACTTCACGACGGTGCCGGTCCACCCGCCGATCTCGTTGTCGATGGCGGCCTCGACCTCCCGCGCGATCATGGCGAACAGCTTGTCGGCGCCGGGACCTTTGAGGATGCCGTCGAAGAGGATGTCGGGCGCGAACAGGTCCTCGGAGAGGATGCGCGCGTAGTCGGCGGTGATCTTCTCGCGCTGGGCGTGCAGCAGTCCCTGGAACTTGATGAAGCCCAGGTACTTGGTCGGCTTGATGGGCCGGAACAGCATGTTGAGCGCGATGTAGTCGCTGATCAGACCGATACCGAAGCCGAAGGCCGGCATGATCCACGGCAGCTTGAAGATGGCCCAGACGAACATCTGCGCGGTACCGATGATCAGGCCGAAGTAGATGCCGCTGCGCCGGACGAACGCCATGGCGTCGTCGGACAGGCCGCGCATCAGCTTGTTGAGCTTCTCCTTGTTGCGCACCAGCGTGGTGACCGCGAGGAACTGCAGGTCGACGAACCGGCTGAGGTCCGACTGCATCTCGTTCAGCATCTTCTCGGTGATGCGCGGCGCCTGGGCGTGGATGCGGTTGAGGATCGCCTGGCGGCCCGCCTCGGGCAGGGAATCCCACAGCCCCGGACGGATCTCCTCGGCGACGTCGCGGGCGATGTCGTTGATCGATGCCGACAGCGGTTCGCGCAGCACCTCGACTGCCTCTTTGGCGTCGATCCGCGACAGCAGTTCCTCGGGTTTGAGCAGATTCGCGGTGAGCAGCTCGATCGTGGTCGAGCCGACCTTGCCGGCCCGCCGCGGGATGATGCCCTGCCAGCCGATGGGACCGATGCCCTTGAACTCCAGCGGCCGGTAGATCATCTCCATCGCGACGATCTTGGTGCTCCACCCGACGAAGGCGGCCACCAATGGCATCGAGAAGTAGATGATCCAGTGCTCGCGGAAGTCGAGGAGGATCTCGGTCAGGGACATCAGCGCCACCCGTTCTGGTCGTCCTCCGCGGTGGCGGCGGCCCACAGCGATCGGCCCAGCGGCGACAGCGTCAGCGTCAGCTTCTCCACCTTGGCGGGCAGCGGACCCTTCGACGCGGCCTTGATCGCGTTGAGGACGATGGTCTCAGCCATCAACACCTCGTACTCGGTTTTCAGCGCAGAATCCTCCGGACCGATCTCCACGAGGCGCAGCGCCAGCAAATGCCCGACGTACTGCGGCGTCATCTGTGGGAGGGCGACGTTCGCGGTCCGGCCGACGAGTGCCGCGTTCTCCAGCACGGGCTTGCGGGTGCGGTCGTAGACGTTGACCAAGGGGGATACGGAGCCGTCGGACAGGGCGCCGACGATGCGGGCCTCGTCGGCGACCAGCTGATCGAGGAGATGGTGGTAGAGCTCGGTCTGGCTGCCGGCGGTGTTCTGGTCGAGCGCCCTGTTGAGCAGCTGGCTCATCTTGGAGTTGAGCGACTCTTCGGCGGGCGCCGATTTGGCCGTATCGGCCGCCGCGACGACGTCGTCGGCATCGTCTTCCGGTTCCAGTTCGTTGAGGCCTTTGCGCAGCGCGCCGACGATCTGCTGCTCGGTCCAGCTGTAGACGTCCAGACCGAGTCGAGCGGCGTCCACCGCGCGTCCTACCAGGCCGAAGGGATCAAACGATTGAGCCACCCGCAAACGGTAGCCGCGCGGGGTACCAAATTGCCAACGATCTCGAATATCTCACCTTCCCTGCGCCGCATAGTCGGCGACCAGGGCCTCGGCGCTGCGCACGGCGGCCCGGCAGGCGCGTGCGGTGAAGGGGTCGTTGAGCGGGTGATCGGCCCGGCGGCGCCACCGCTGCACCGCCGCGAACGCCGCCCGCGGGCCGTCGTACGGCGCGTCGTTGCTCAGCCCGAGCCGGCTCGCCGCATCGGTCCCCGAGCCACCGATGATGCGGCGCAGTGAGGCCATCTCGTCGTCGTTCAAAGTGGTTGGCCGGGAGCGTAACTGACCGAGCAGTCGCAATTCTTCGAAGGCGTGCGTATCGGCCAGCAGTGGATCGATGTCCGCCAGGATGAACGGCGTCGCGTAGATGGGATTGGCTTCCACGAAGCGCCGCAGCGAACGCAACGCGGTGTGTGCCTTGAGCATGTCGGCGCGTTGCGCGAACTGCTGATCGATGACGTCCCGCAGGGCCACCAGCCCGCTACGCTCGAGCAGTTCGTCGGCCAGCCCCTGGGAGTCGGTGACGCCGGCACGCAGCACCGCGATCGCGATCCGGATGCCGAACATGCCGAACCTGTCCAGCAGCGCGGCCCGGGTGATGGCGTCCACGGGCAGCGAATCATCGTGTCGGGCAAAGCGATCCGCCGACAGCATGGCCTTGGTCAGCGCCGTCGCGCCGTCGCCGTCCAGGGCGGCCAGCTTCTGCAGCGCCGTGAATTCACTCTGCTGCAATGTGCGCGCGGTCAGCGCCAGCAGTCCCGACACCGGGACGACGGCCTGGCACACGCCGGTGCGGTCCAGTTCCGCGGTGAATCGGGTGGCCACCTCGCGGGCCGACATCATGGCGTCGATGCGCCCCGCCCCGATCTCGTCGGCGCGCGACGCGACCCCGATGACACCGAGAGCGCCCGAGCCGCTGCCGACGAGTTCCCCGATCTGCTTGAGCAGCGCGATGTCTGGCGCGTTGAGGGTGCGCAGCAGGAAAACGACGGCGTCCACCCGCGGTACGCCGTCGCGCGGCACCAGCAGTTGCAGCGTGCGGTCGGAGACGTCACGTGACAGCGACGACGTGCCCGGGGTGTCGATGATGGTCGTCTGTTCCAATTCCGCTGCGGGCCACTGCACGTCGAGGTCGACGATGTCTCCGATGTTGGCGGCACCCTGCGCCCCGGAATATCGTGCGAGGTCGAAGGTGAGGCCGTCACCGCGCGTGATCGGTACGTCGGTACGGCGGCCGTCCCGATGGTTGGCGGTGACGCGCGGCGTGGCGCCGTGCCGGAACCAGGTGACCAGGCGGGTGGCCTCGGTGGCGTCGGTAGGCGCGATCTCTTCGCCCACAAGCGCATTCACCAATGTCGACTTGCCGGACTTGAGCGTGCCGGCCAGGGCGATGCGGATCGGCTGATCGAGCCGGCGGCCGATCCAGTCGAGCTCGGCCAGGGCCTGCGGCCGGTGCTGGTAGACGGGGTCGGACCGGTAGGCCGAGATGACGCCGCCCAGGATGGCACGGACGCGTGCACTGGTGCTCACTGGGCGAGTGCGGGAGTCAGTTTCACCGTGTTCTCGAGGACCTGGCGCAGAATGTTCAACTGCCGCTCCAGTTCCCGCACGCGGTTGTCACGCTCACCCGCTTCGATCTGCGCTGCCGCAAGGGTCGCCTGCAGCGATTCGTTGAGCGAGCGGGTGGTCTGGTTGGCGATGTTGCGGTAGTGATCCCGCAAGTGCCGCTGGATGTTTCGCAGCCGGTCACGCGACTCCTTGCCGACGGCGAACGACACGTCGTCGATGAACCGGCGAACGTTCATCTTCGCCTCGCCGCGCACCCGCAGCATGCGGTTCTCCATGTCCTCCTTATAGGCCTTGCGGCCCAGCACGAGTCCGGCGCCCAGCGACAGCGGGTTGAACATGCCGAGGCCCGCGAACGACGTCAGCATGCCGAACATCAGCACACCACCGTACGAGCCGCGCATCCCGGTGATCACCTTGTGGCCGGCCCGGATCGGCTCGGATTCCAGCCGCGCGACGGGGTTGAACTCACCCAGGCCCGCGCCCATGTCCCGCGCCCGGACCTCGGCCAGCTCGACCGAATCCAGACCGGCCTCGACGAACGTGCGGGCCACTTCCGCGGCGAGCGCCTCGGCACGCTGGTGCGCCCAGACGAAGTTGTCGCCGACAGCGGTGGCGACCACATTCTCCAACTCGGCGCCGATCTCGGCCCAGTGCTGCGTGGGATCGCAGCCGTCGATGATGCGCTCGGTGTGCGCGGTGATGTTGCGGAAGCGGTTGCGCAGGTCGTGGTCGACGTCGGCGGTCAGGTCGGCGATGCCGTCGTTGAGCACCTGCTGCCACAATGCGGTCTGCTGCAGCGCATTCTGGGCTTCTTCCTTCTTCTGCTCGAGCTCCGCCTTGATGCGCTCGATCTTCTCGGGGTCGTTGATCGCCGCCAGCTCGGTGGACACCGCCAGCCTGAGATGTTCTGCGGCCGAATGAATTTCGGTGACCACCTGGTCCTTGATGCGGTCGTTCTCGCGGCTGAGCACCTTGTCGGTGAGGAACTTGATGATCGCCGGGAAGTTGGACTCGTCGTTGAGGTCCTTGTCGTTCAGCGCCAGCGCGTGGGTGCGCAGCGCAGACGAGACCGGAACCACGGGAACGTTCAGCCGGGCCCGCTGCAGGTGCGCGGCGTTGGCCGCGATGATCTCGCGCCAGTGCGGGTACAGATCGGTCTTGGTGGCGACAATGGTTGCCACCGGGCAGATTTCGACGGCCTGCCGGATGAACGTGAGCTCGGGCTCGGTGAATTCCTGGCTCGTGTCACTGACCATCAGGAGGGCATCGGCGTCGGGCAACAGGCCGAGCGTGGCCGACAGGTGCGGCTGTCCCAGCCCGCCCACGCCGGGAGTGTCGATGAACGTGAGGCCGCCCTTGAGCATCGGGCTCGGCGCCGCCACCTCGACGCGCAGCACCTGACGGCCCTGGGCCTGCGGGGCGTGGCGCAGATCGGTCGACAGCTGGTTGGGCGGAATGGCGACGACGGACGGGTCGGCACCCTCCTGCGCGGGGGCCAGCACGAGCTCGGCGGCCGCCGCATCGCCGTAGTGGACGACGGTGGTGAGCACGGTGCTCTCGTCATCGCCGACACGCGCGACCGGCATGTTCAGCAACGAGTTCAGCAACTGACTCTTGCCCTGCTTGAGCTGCCCGGCGATGACCACCCGGATCTGTGGATCACTGATCCGGGTCTTGGCCGCCAGCAACCGCTGCGCCAGGTCGTCGCGGTCGTTGAGCCCTGCGATCCGGCTGGTGTGGTCGATCAACTCGACGATCACCGCGACCGGGCGCGGGTTCGCCTCGTTCGGCTGCGTCACTGGGCTCTCCTCGACTGCATTCTCACTGTCTAACGGTATGCGCAAACATCCGGCGGGGCCTGTAGGTGGCCCCGCCGGACGGTTTTGTCGCGATCGATCAGTGCATGTGCGGATCGACGTGGGTGGTGTGGCTGAAATCGGTGGTGGTGTGGGTTTCGGTCGGTGCGTAGGTGTTCATGCTGGCCTCGTGCACCGAGCTGTCGGCAACCGTGCTGTGCACCGCGTTGTCGGCGCTCAGGTCGGTGTGGGTGGTGTTCCCGCTGCCGATGTTGGTGTGGGTGCTGTTGCCGCTACCGATGCTGGTGTTGGCCGTGTTCCCGCTGTTCAGGCTGGTGTTGACCGTGGAGGAGTGCGACGAGTCGTCGATGACGCTCTTGTTGCCGCTGCCCAGGTCGCCACCGACCGTCGTCTGGTTGCCACCGACGTGCGTCGACGAGGTGTTGCCGTCGTTGATGACGATGTTGCCGCCGCTGCCGCCGCTGCCGCCGCTGGCGTGGCCGCCACCGATCAGGCCGCCGCCGGCACTCGCGCCGCCGCCGTTGCCGCCACCGGTGTTGACGTCGTTGACCACCGGGCCGGAGTTGCCCTGGACGATGTGGCCGCCCGCCGTCTGCGAGTTGTCGGTGGCGTGGTTGCCCGTGCCGACGATCACCGGCGAGTGGCTGCCGGTCAGGATGTCGCCGTTGGTGACGGTGTTGCCGTCGCCCTGCACGGCGCCCTTGCCGCTGGCGATGTCACCGTGGTTGTTGCCCGCGATGTTGACGCCGCCGTCGCCCTGCTGGACGTGGCTGCCGCCGAGGGTGATGTCACCGAAGCCCAGGTTGAAGGCACCCTGCTGGGCGTTGGCGCCGGCGTGCTGCTCGGGGCTCAGCACCGGGATGTCGTTGCCACTGGCGATCGGCACGTTGTTGTGGCTGGCGAAGTCGGTCTGGTTGCGGCTGGCGAACTCGGGGGCGAAGGAGGTCTGCGGGGAGAACGGCGAGGACATGCTGTAGTAGTCCGAAACCGCGTTCTGCAGGCCGACGACCGGGTCGCCGCCACCGAGGACCACGCCGGCCGGGACGGCGCTGGCGGCCACCGAGGCGAGCTGCGCGGAGGTGACACCGGCGAGGCCGGCATCGCGCATGGTCTGCTCGGGGTTCGCGACGAACGAGCTCGCGATGGTGGGGAAGCGGAAGAGGTCGATGATGAACTCGATCAGGCTGGTCATTGGAGTCCCTTTCGTTGGGGTGTTGCTCTTTGGAAGTTCTTCTCGCCGCTGTCCGGCGAACTGAGAACAACGTTAGGGGCCGTCAAGGGCCGTGCAAACGGGGCAACCACCCCTACCCCCAACAAAACTTAGTGGGGTATCCAAGCTCCCCCTATTAGGGGATTAGGGGATAGTTAGGGTGTTTGCTGAATATGCGGTGAGAGACGCAAAACGCCGGTGGCCATGACGGCCACCGGCGTTTGTCGGCGTGATTTGGTGGTCAGCTTCAGCTGAAGAAGTCGAAGCCCTGGTGGTGTTCGACACCGGCAGACGGGTCGGCGGTGTCGACGGGGTGCCAGTCGAGCGCACCGGGATCCGACAGCTGGCCGGCATCGACGACCGGAACGTCGCCCTGCAGGCCCAGGTCGTCCGACACTGCGAGGTCCGGGACTGCGACGTGGTCCGGCAGCGCCGGTCCACTGTCGAATCCGCCCAGGTCAGGATCGGAAATGACGTGCGGCGACACGACCGTCGGCACGTGTGTGTCGAAAGCATCGAACGCGTCGAACGCCGCGGTGGCGGCACCGCTGGTCCAGACGTTGACGCCGGGATCGTCGAATCCGGCGGTTGGCACGCCGCCCGCCGCGGAGGACACTGTGCCCAGGGACTCGGACACCACCGGGATCAGGTGCGCGACGTCCGCCGTGGTCACGCCGGTGAGATTGGCGTCGGCGATGGCGCCGGCGGGGTCGGCGGCGTAGTGCGCAGCCACGTCGGGGTCACGGACCACCGACATGACGAAATCCAGTAGCGGATTTGCCACGGCACCTACTCCTTCCGTCGAATCGATGTTTCGGCCCTTACACCAGGTAGGCCGCTTGATAACTATTTCGATGCTATCGCCGATATAGCTCCCAGAGATCGGTGCTGACCCCAGCACCCGACACCTTCCGTTAGGGGCACTCCCATTAGGGATTCATCAATCGTTAGGGGATTGTGTCCCAACCCCGGGCTGCCAGCGCATAGGGTGGCCTGAGTCGATAGCGCGTCAAAGGAGTGGACGTTTATGAGCCTCGGTTTGTCGATCGGCCAGACCAACCTGGTGGCCGTGCCGGCCGGGCGACCGCCGGTGAGCCGTCGCGCCATCTTGGCCCTGTACCCGGACCGGCCCGCCGAAGTCGGCATCCCGACGCAGCCGGGCGGCCTGGTGCTGACCGGCTTCGTGGAGCGGGTCGGTGACCCGATCCCCCTGATCGCTCCCGACGGCTCGGCGCACCGCGGCGAAGCCGTCCTGGCCGAGGCCCTCGACTCGATGGCCCGCACCGCGGGCGGCGGCGCCCCGATCGTCATCGCCGCTCCGGCGCACTGGGGCATGTCCACCATCGGCGCGCTCTCCGCGGCCCTGCGTGGCAAGCCGGGTCTGGCGGCCGCACCCGTGGTCTCCGACGCGGCCGCCGCCCTGGCCGGCCTCAAGGCCGGCGCGGGGTTGCCTGATCACGGCGTCGTGGCGCTGTGCGATTTCGGTGGCAGCGGCACCAGCGTCACCATCGCCGACGCCGCGACGCTCAGCCAGATCGGCGAGACCGTGCGCTACCCCGAGTTCTCCGGCGACCTGGTGGACCAGGCACTGCTGAACCACGTCATCGCGGGCATCAGCGAGTCGTCCGATGCGGACCCGGCCGGCACCGCAGCCGTCGGCTCGCTGTCCCAGCTGCGCGACCAGTGCCGGCAGGCCAAGGAGCGCCTCTCGTCGGAGACGGCGACGTCGGTGAACGCCAACCTGCCCGGCTTCGCGTCGGCACTGCGCATCACCCGCCCCGAGCTGGAACGGCTGCTCGAACCGGCCCTCGCCGGTCTTCTCGCCGTCTTGCAGGAAACCCTGCAGCGCAACCAGATTCCGGCCGGCGTCCTGACCGCCGTGGCCACTGCCGGTGGCGGTGCATCGATTCCGATTGTCACCCAACGCCTTTCGGAGCACTTCCGGGTGCCGGTGGTGACCTCACCGCAGCCGGCGCTGACCGCGGCGGGCGGCGCCCCGATGGTGGATCAGCGCACCATGAGCGCCGACGCCCCGACGGGTATGGCCCCGACGATGGGCTGGGCAGCCGGCGGCGCGGCATGGGCAGGCGGGCCCGCGACCATGGCCGCTCCGGTACCGCCGGCCGACGCGAACCCGTCCTCGACCGTCGGGCCGTCGCTCGCCTGGTCCGACGACGAGGACCCCGGCGCCGCAGTCGGCGGCGAGTACCCCACCGACTTCTCGACCGGCTACGCCGAGGCCGCCCCCTACGGCGAGACCACGGCGCGGCCGGTGATGGACTTCGCCCACGAAGAAGAGGACAACCTGCCCGACGTGGCACCGGTCCCCTGGTACCGGCGCCCACCGCTGATCTTCGGCGCCGCCGCGGCGGCGTTCCTGGTCGCCGGCGGCAGCTGGGCCGCCGTCGGGCTCACGAGCAACGACACCCCGTCCGGCCCGGTGACGGTCGACGTGACGACCACCATCACCGGTCCTGACGGCTCCATCACCACGAGCACCTACAAGGCCACGAAGTCCGTTGTGACACAGACGAATCCCAATGGCCAGGTGGAGACGTCGACGGTGACCAACCCCGTCACCACCACCGACGCGCCGGTCACCACGACCACCACCGATCCGTCGACCACCAGCTCGACGACCACGACCACGACCACCACCTCCACGACCACCACGACGACGACCCCGTCGACGACGACGACCCCGTCGACGACGACCACCACGACCACGACGCCGCCGCCCACCACGACGACCACGCAGCCGCCCACGACGACCCAGCCGCCGACGACGACACAGCCGCCCACCACCACGCAGCCGCCGCCGACCACGACGAAGCCGCCGACGACGCAGCCACCCAGCACGCAGACCCCGACGGCCGCGCCGACGACCCAGGCGCCCAGCAGCCAGCCCACGGTGGAGCAACCGCCCAAGACGGCCTCCGTGGCGGCCGAGACCGGGTCGGCTCCGTCGGCATCGGTGGCCACCGCGTCGGCGCCCATCACCGCGCAACCCTCGGCATCGACCAGCCAATGACCGCAGCGGCCGGCACGTCGCTGGTGCTCGGCGGAATCGGCAGCGGCAAGACCACCGCGCTGGAAGCGGTGCGAAAGACGTTGCGGGCCAACGGCACGACGATGCTCGCGCGGGTACCCAAGCCCGGTGAGGCACCGGACGCGGCCATCGTCATCGACGATGCCCAGCTGCTGACACCGGAAGAACTGACCGCGCTGACGGAGCTGGCCGGCGACCCGGCCCGCACCGTGGTGGTCAGCGCCGAGCCGTTGGCGCACGACCGCGCCCTCAACGCTCTCACCACCACGCTGAGCCGGCAGCAGCCGCCGATTCAGCTGGCGCCGATGACGCCCCGGGAGATCAACGAGGCGCTGGCCCGCGCCGGCGTCCCCGGCACCCAGGTGCCCGCACTGATCGCCGGCACCGGCGGCATCCCGCTGCTGGTGTACTCGGCACTGTCGGCCCTGGCCTCGGGCGCCGATCCGATCCGGGCCGCGTCCGTCGCGTTGAGCGAGCGGCTGCGCCGGCTCGACGAGCACCTGCTCGACACGTTGTTGTTGTGTTCGCTCAGCCCCGAACTGGGGCCCGACGACATCGCCGCCGCGCTGCAACTGCCCGGCGACGACGCGGCCGTGCTGATGGACCGGGCCCGCGCCAGCGGCCTGCTGTCCGCGTCGCTGCACCCGCGGTTCATCGACACGCTGCACCGGTGCCTCACGCGGCTGGTCGGGGCCGCGCGGCACCGCGAGACCGAATGCCGGCTGCTGCGCTCGCAGATCGAATCCGCCACCCTGTCAACCGAATTGGCGCTGAAGCTGGCCGAGCACGGCACCGTCGACGACCTGCTGGCGGCCGATCTGATCTACCGCGCCGGGTCCGCCGCGCCCCGCCAGGCCGCGCGCCTGTACCGCGCCGCGGCCCGTGCGGGCACCGCCCCGGCCGACGCCCACCTCGCCGACGCCCTCGCCGTCACCGGCGACTGCACCACCGCCGGCACCCTGGCGGACGAGCTGCTCGCCGCCGACGACGCCGCCGTCCGCGCGCAGGCGGTGCGCATCGCGGCCAGCGTGGCGATGCACGACGGCGCCGCCGCACACGCCGCGGATCTGTTCCGCTGGCTCGGCCCCGATCCCGACCCGTTCGTCGCGGCCGCGGGCGCGGTGGTCGGTGTCGCCACCGCCGACGCCGAACTGGCCCGGGCCTGCCTGCAGGCCGAGAACTCAATGCCGCCAACGTCTTCCGCGCGCGCGGCGCGCGGTATGGCCGAGGGCATGCTGCTGACGCTCGATCAGCCGTTCGCCGTCGCGATGGCACGACTCACGCAGGCCCTCGGGTCCACCAACGGTGTCCACGCTGTCGCACCGGACAGCCCCGCCGCACTGCTGAGCCTCGTCGCCCTGCACGGCGGTGACGCGGTCCGCGCCCGCAGCGTCATCGGCCGGGCCATCCGCACCGGCGGTGGCGACGCGGGTTTCACCGGTCTGCGCCACCGGCTGCTGCTCGGCTGGATCCGGATGCTCGACGGCCAACTCGATTCCGCCGTCCCGGCATTGGACGCGACCGCGGTCGCCGACCTGCACCGCCGCGACGCGCTGTGGTACGCCGCGCTGCAGACCGCCGTCGCCCGGCGCAGCGGCGACACCGGCGCGCTGCAGAAGCACTGGTACGCGGCCATGGAGGTGCTGGCCGAATACTCCCTGGACCTCTACGCCCTGCTGCCGCTCGGCGAGTTGTGGGTCGCGGCGGCCCGGTTGCAGCAGCTCGACCAGCTGCGCCAGCCGCTGGCCGAGGCGTTCGGGCTGCTGCGGGCCGCCGGCAATCCGGCGCTGTGGGCGGTCCCGCTGCACTGGGCGGGCGTGCACGCCGGCATCCTGGCCAATGCACCCGAGGCCGTCGCGCCGCACGGGCAGGCCCTGGCCGCCGCGAGCCGGGCCGAGGGCGCGCATGGCGCCTATGCCACCGCGCTCGCCACCGCGGGCCGGACCTGGCTGCGCGTCCTGGCCGACGGCGTCGACGCCGCGGAGGTGACGGCGGCCGCCCGCGGGCTGGCGCGCTTCGGGCTGACGTGGGATGCCACGCGCCTGGCCAGTCAGGCCGCGTTGCATTCGGCCGACGGCCGCATCTCCGGTGCCATGCTGCAGCTGGCGCGCGACCTCAAGCAGGACGCCGCCCTCGAGGCAGCGGCCGATCCCATCGAGCCCGCGGCCCCCGCTATTCCCCGTGAGCCCACTTCGGGCGCGGATGTGCGCAACACCACACCACCTCCTGCCTCGGGTGACGCTCGGGCCACATCCGCCGCAACGCCCGCCTGGACGCGGCTGTCCGATCGCGAACGTGAGGTCGCCGAACTGGTGCTGCAGGGCATGCCGTACCGCGATATCGGGGCCCGGCTGCTGATCTCGGCGAAGACCGTCGAACACCACGTCGCCCGCATTCGCCGCAGGTTGGGGGCCGAATCGCGGTCGGAGATGTTGTCGATGCTGCGGGCGCTGCTCGTCGAGAAGGTCTGACGCCGCCCTTATATAAGGAAGCCCTCGGCCGACGCTTCGCCGAGGCTGATTCTGGGTAAAGAACTGACCGCAAAGCGGCAGCTCAAGTTAGGACAGCCTTGCTAGCGTGCGTTCTACCCAGGATGCGACTATGAGCAGGCATCTAGCTTAAGTTACCCGTTGGTAACCTCAATAAGTTACCGGCTAGTAGCTACATAACTGGGAGAGGCGCGGTGGAGAATCTCGAACACACGCTCGACGTGGCCAGACTGGTCATCGGGCTGTTGGCAACGGTCATCGTCCTGGGATTCGCCGCAAAGCGCGTCCTGTGGCTGACCAAGCTGATCAGCTCGGGGCAGAAGCTCGGCGACGAACGTGGCCGTAAAGACGATCTCGTCACCCGCTTCCTGAACCAGAACAAGGAAGTCTTCGCCCAGTCGAAGCTCCTCAAGTGGTCGATCCCCGGCATCGCGCACTTCTTCACCATGTGGGGCTTCTTCGTCCTCGCGTCGGTGTACCTGGAAGCCTATGGCGTCCTGTTCGACCCGAAGTTCGCCATCCCATTCGTCGGACACTGGGCCGTGCTGGGCTTCCTGCAGGACTTCTTCGCTCTGGCCGTGCTGGCCGGCATCGTCGTCTTCGCGATCATCCGCCTGACCAAGAACCCCAACAACATCGGCCGCGAGTCCCGGTTCTACGGATCGCACAACGGTGGCGCGTGGGAGATCCTCATCATGATCTTCCTGGTCATCCTGACCTACGCGATCTTCCGCGGTGCCGCCGTCAACGTCCTCGGCGAGCACTTCCCGTACCAGAACGGCGCCTTCTTCTCCGACGGCATGGCCGCGCTGCTGGCTCCGCTGGGCCACACCGCCAACGTCTGGATCGAGACCATCGCGCTGCTGTCGCACATCGGCGTCATGCTGGTCTTCCTGCTGATCGTGCTGCACTCCAAGCACCTGCACATCGGCCTGGCCCCGATCAACGTCACCTTCAAGCGTCTGCCCAACGGCCTCGGCCCGCTGCTGCCGATGGAGTACAAGGGCGAGAAGATCGACTTCGACGATCCCGCCGAAGACGCGGTGTTCGGCCGCGGCAAGATCGAGGACTTCACCTGGAAGGGCAACCTCGACTTCGCCACCTGCACCGAGTGCGGCCGCTGCCAGTCGCAGTGCCCGGCCTGGAACACCGGAAAGCCGTTGTCCCCCAAGCTCGTCATC
Organism: Mycobacterium sp. SMC-21; assembly: GCF_045310825.1. Classification (NCBI taxonomy): domain Bacteria; kingdom Bacillati; phylum Actinomycetota; class Actinomycetes; order Mycobacteriales; family Mycobacteriaceae; genus Mycobacterium; species Mycobacterium sp. SMC-21. Next base: position 117,202 of record NZ_JBJIAO010000012.1, read on the forward strand.
ATGAACCTGCGCGACCACCTGTTCGCCAAGGCGCCGTACATCATCGAGGGCAAGCCGATGCCCGAGGAGGGCTCGGTCGACTTCGCCAAGCTGGGCGACAGCCTGCACGGACACGGCGTCCCCGAGGACGGCTTCGCGCGCATCGAGGGTTCCGGCCCCGAGCAGGCGCTGCGCCCGCTGGTCGGCACCGCTGAGCAGGGCGGCGTCATCGACCCCGACGTGCTGTGGTCCTGCACCAACTGTGGTGCCTGCGTCGAGCAGTGCCCGGTGGACATCGAGCACATCGACCACATCGTCGACATGCGCCGCTACCAGGTCATGGTCGAGTCCGAGTTCCCCGGCGAGCTCGGTGTGCTGTTCAAGAACCTGGAAACCAAGGGCAACCCCTGGGGCCAGAACGCCAAGGACCGCACCAACTGGATCGACGAGCTGGACTTCGACATCCCGGTCTACGGCCAGGACGTGGAGAGCTTCGACGGCTTCGAGTACCTCTTCTGGGTCGGCTGCGCCGGCGCCTACGAGGATCGCGCCAAGAAGACCACCAAGGCCGTCGCCGAGCTGCTCGCCACCGCGGGCGTGAAGTTCCTGGTGCTGGGCACCGGCGAGACCTGTACCGGTGACTCGGCCCGCCGCGCCGGTAACGAGTTCCTGTTCCAGCAGCTCGCCGCGCAGAACGTCGAGACCATCAACGAGCTGTTCGAGGGTGTCGACCCCGGCAAGCGCAAGATCGTCGTCACGTGCCCGCACTGCTTCAACACCATCGGTCGCGAGTACCCGCAGTTGGGCGCCAACTACACCGTCGTGCACCACACGCAGCTGCTCAACCGCCTGGTGCGGGACAAGAAGCTGGTCCCGGTGAACTCGGTGAGCCAAGAGGTCACCTACCACGACCCCTGCTTCCTCGGCCGCCACAACAAGGAGTACGAGGCCCCGCGTGAGCTGGTCGGCGCTGCCGGCGCAAAGCTCACCGAGATGCCCCGCCACGCCGACCGCGGCCTGTGCTGTGGTGCCGGTGGTGCCCGCATGTGGATGGAAGAGCACATCGGCAAGCGCGTGAACGTGGAGCGTTCGGAAGAGGCCGTCGACACCGGCGCCTCGGCGATCGCGACCGGCTGCCCGTTCTGCCGCGTGATGATGAGCGACGGCGTCGACGACGTCGCCGCGACCCGCAACATCGAGAAGACCGAGGTGCTCGACGTCGCTCAGCTGCTGCTGAACTCGCTAGACACCAGCAAGGTGACGCTGCCCGAAAAGGGCACGGCGGCAAAGGCTTCCGCGGCGCTCGCGGAGAAGAAGGCCAAGGAGGCCCCGAAGCCGGCTCCGGCCGCTCCGGCTCCCGCTGCCGAGGCCGCTCCGGCCGCCGAGGCACCTGCTGCCGCTGCCGCGCCGGCCGCCGCCAAGCCGGTCACCGGCCTGGGCATGGCCGCCAAGCGTCCGGGTGCCAAGAAGGCCGCCGCTCCGGCGGCTGCGGCTCCCGCCGCCGAGGCTCCGGCTGCCGCCGCTCCCGCCAAGGGTCTGGGTCTGGCTGCGGGCGCCAAGCGTCCGGGTGCCAAGAAGGCTGCAGCTCCGGCTGCAGCTGCCGCTCCGGCCCCGGCTGCCGAGGCTGCTCCCGCCGCCGAGGCTCCCGCCGCGCCGGCCGCTCCGGCCGCCCCGGTGAAGGGTCTGGGCCTGGCCGCGGGCGCACGTCGCCCCGGCGCCAAGAAGGCTGCTGCTCCGGCAGCACCGGCGGCGCCTGCCGCACCGGCCGCTGAGGCTCCGGCTGCCGAGCCGGCCGCCGAGGCTCCCGCCGCACCGGCACCTGCCGCCCCGGCGGAAGAGGCCAAGCCGGAACCGCCGGTCGTCGGACTGGGTCTGCGTCCGGGCGCAAAGCGCCCCGGTAAGCGGTAACGCGAAGTACACCGCAATGGCCAGCTACGACCCGCCGCCAGGAGCGTCGTAGCTGGCCATTGGCATATGTGGCCCTGATCGCACATGGGCAAAAGAATTCGACACCGATGAGAGCATGGAACCCGTGACCACCCACCAGGTACCCGCTGACCGCACATGGCACAGCGGTCATCCGCGTAATCAGCGGACGTTCGCGCAGTCGACCAAGCTGCAGGATGTCCTCTACGAGATCCGCGGCCCGGTACACGAGCAGGCCTCCCGGCTCGAGGCCGAGGGCCACCGGATCCTCAAGCTCAACATCGGTAACCCGGCGCCGTTCGGCTTCGAGGCGCCCGACGTGATCATGCGCGACATGATCGCCGCACTCCCCCACGCCCAGGGCTACTCCGACTCCAAGGGCATCGTGTCCGCGCGCCGCGCGGTGGTCACGCGCTACGAGCTGGTCGAGGGCTTCCCCCGGTTCGACGTCGACGACGTCTTCCTGGGCAACGGCGTCTCCGAGCTCATCACCATGACGCTGCAGGCGCTGCTCGACAACGGCGACCAGGTGCTGATCCCGGCGCCCGACTACCCGCTGTGGACGGCGTCGACGGCACTGGCCGGCGGCACCCCGGTGCACTACCTGTGCGACGAGACGCAGGGCTGGAACCCCGACATCGCCGACCTGGAGTCGAAGATCACCGACCGCACCAAGGCGATCGTCGTGATCAACCCGAACAACCCCACCGGCGCGGTGTACAGCCGCGAGACGCTGGAGTCGATCGCCAATCTGGCGCGCAAGCACCAGCTGCTGCTGCTGGCCGACGAGATCTACGACAAGATCCTCTACGACGAGGCCAAGCACATCCCGATGGCGTCGGTGGCGCCCGACATGCTGTGCCTGACGTTCAACGGCCTGTCCAAGGCCTACCGCGTGGCCGGCTACCGCTCCGGCTGGCTCGCCATCACCGGCCCCAAGGAGCACGCGTCCAGCTTCCTCGAGGGCATCAGCCTGCTGTCCAACATGCGGCTGTGCCCGAATGTGCCTGCGCAGCACGCCATTCAGGTGGCCCTCGGCGGACACCAGAGCATCGAGGACCTGATCCTGCCCGGCGGCCGGCTGCTCGAACAGCGTGACGTCGCGTGGAACAAGCTCAACGAGATTCCGGGCGTCTCCTGCGTCAAGCCCGAGGGTGCGCTGTACGCGTTCCCGCGGCTGGACCCCGAGGTACACGAGATCCGGGACGACGAGCAGCTGGTACTCGACCTGCTCCTGCAGGAGAAGATCCTGCTCACGCAGGGCACCGGATTCAATTGGCCCACACCGGATCACCTGCGCATCGTGACGCTGCCGTGGGCCCGCGACCTGGCCGCCGCCATCGAGCGCCTCGGCAACTTCCTGGCGAGCTACCGCCAGTAATCCACTGGGATTTGTGCACGATTTTCCGCGCCCGCCGCGGAAAATCGTGCACAAATCACTGGTGTTTCAGGCCCGCGACGAAGGTCCGCAGCAGTGCGGCGAGGGTTTCTTCGAACTCGGTGCCGGGTTCGGGCTGGTTGACGGAATCGATTGCGGCCCAACCCCATACCGCGCCGACGAACGCGTGGATCGCGGCGGTCAGCAGCACCAGGTGCTGACGATCCAGCGGCAACCGGGGCCTGAGGGTCTCGCGGAGCCGGTCCTCGACGTCGCGCGCCTGCGTGCGCACCGTCTCGGCCGCTTCGGGTGTCAGCCGGTTCATCAACACCGGCGCCGCGCTGATCAGGTCGCACAGGACAGGGCGTCGCGCGAGGGTGTGCGCCAAAGCCTTTGCCGGGCTGCGCCGTTCATCGCGCAGCTGGGCGCGCAGGTCGTCGAGCCAGCCCAGGTGCTCGTGGTACATCACCAGAAGCAGTAGCGCCTCCCGGGAGCCGGCGTAACGCAGCACCCCCGATTTGGCCAGGCCCGCCGCGGCGGCGACGTCGCCGAGCGTCAGCTCGCCGGCCCGGGTGCTGTCCAGGAGCGCGCGGGTGGCCTCGGTCAGCCGGCGCAGGCGGTCCTCCCGCTGCTCCGGGCTGCGCGCCCGCGCAAACGTCAGCGCCCGCGGTGAATCCGGCAAATCCATTGCCTAATAGAACACCGTTCCGTTAACTTGGTCAACATGACACACCACTACGAAGTCCGGGTCACCCGCCATGCGCAGGCCATGCCGAGCACGCTTTTCGAGGTGGTGGCGGACGGCTCCCGCTGGTCTGAGTGGGCGCGTCCCCTGATCAACTACTCAGCCTGGGAGACCCGCGGACCTGCCGATGACGGCGGCGTCGGGGCCGTCCGCGCCGTCGGCACGCCCCGTTTTCCCGCGCGGGAGCAGACGACGATCCACGAGCCCGGTCAGCGGCACGGGTACACCATCATCTCGAAAACCCCGGTACGGAACTACCAGGCGCAGGTGACCTTCACGCCCGAGCCGGACGGCACCCGCATCGATTGGCAGGGGACCTTCGAAAGTCCTTGGCGCATCGTCGGTCTGGGTTACCGGGCCGTGGTCAAGTACGTGCTGACGACGCTGTCCGCCAAGCTGGTGATCGAGGCGGAGCGTCGGGAAGCTCTCAGGCCGACCCCCTAGGCTGACTCGGGTGGCGCACCCGCATACCCACTCGCACAGTTCCGGCCCGGCGCCGCTCAGCCCGCTGGCCGCGAAGATCGTCGTCGGCCTTCTGGCGGTGATCGGGCTGGCGACCGTGATCGGCGCCGTCGTGCTGTGGCCGCACGGCAAGGCCGTCGACATCCCGCTGCCGTTCCAGAACGCCCACGGCGGCGCCGTGAGCACCGAGGCCGGGCACGTCGTGTCGACGGGCATGAACAACTGCGGCAGCCCGTCGGTCGGCGCGGTGCTGACCTCCGCCCCGGTCACCGCCCCGCCGGGCGCCGGGAGTTGCGTGCAGTCATTGATCGGCATCGACTCCGGGCCGAACTCCGGCGCCAACACCCTGCTCGAGTTCAGCACCGGCCCCGGCCAGCCGCACCTCGCCGCCGGCGACCACATCCGGGTGACCCGCCAGGTCGACGACTCCGGCACCACCACCTACGCCTTCTTCGACTTCGAGCGCACCTGGCCGCTCGTCGCGCTGGCTGCCGTCTTCGCCGTGGTGGTGGTCGCGGTGGCCCGCTGGCGCGGATTGCGGGCGCTGGTCGGTATCGCCGTCGCGTTCGTGGTGCTGACGGTCTTCCTGCTCCCGGCGCTGCGGGACGGCGGCTCGGCCATCCCGGTCGCGCTCGTCGCGTCGTCGGTGATCCTGTACGCCGTGATCTACCTGGCGCACGGCGTCAGCCTGCGCACCAGCGCCGCCCTGCTCGGCACTCTGAGCTCGCTGCTGTTGTCGGCGGTGTTGTCCTGGGGTGCAATCGAATTGGCGCACCTGACCGGGTTGTCGGAAGACCAGAACAACGAGATCGCGGCCTACATGGGGTCCGTGTCGATCACCGGGCTGTTGCTCGCCGGCTTCATCATCGGCTCGCTGGGTGTGCTCAACGACGTCACCGTCACGCAGGCGTCGACAGCCTTCGAACTGGCCGAACACGGCGCGTCCCGGCGGGCCATCTTCACCGGCGCCATGCGGGTGGGTCGCGACCACATCGCCAGCACCGTCTACACGCTGGTGCTCGCGTACGCCGGCAGCGCACTGCCGCTGCTGCTGCTGTTCAGCGTCGCCAACCGGTCGTTGGGCGACGTGCTGACCAGCGAGAGCGTGGCGATCGAGATCGCCCGGTCGGCAGTCGGCGGCATCGCGCTGGCGTTGTCGGTACCGCTGACCACCGCCATCGCGGCGGTGCTCGCTACACCGCGTCCGACTCGATGAGCTCGGTCGCCGCGAGCGCCGAGGCCAGGTCGTCGTGCCGGAACGCCGAGGTGACGTGGTCGTGCACGACACGGAACGCGGTCGCGGCCTCTCGGTCGGCACCGCCGCCGGTGATGGTCTGCTCGACGACCACGACGCCGTCGTGCACGAACATCCGGCCGACCGTCGACTTCTCGTCGAGGTCGGTTGCCCAGGCCCGCAACGCATTCCGCCCCTGGGTGGCGCCGTTCGCGTCACCGATCTCGATGTCACCGCTCGACAGCTTGTCCAGGGTGTCCAGGTCGCGGTCGTTGAGGGCGTCGATCCAGGCGAGAACCGTCGCGATCTCGGAAGTCGTCATGTCTGCGAACCTACCTGACCTCAGAACGCCGAGTGGTCGACCCAGCGCTGCCACACGGCGGCGTCGCCGATCACCTCCAGGCCGGCCTCCTCGACCGTCTGCCGGCGGTTGACGGCCAGCAGCAGCCCGGTCACCGGACCCCGCACTGCCGCATCACCTTTGGCGTGCTGATGCGACCAGCCGAACCCGTCCTCGTCGTTGACCACCAGCCACTCGCCGGTGGGGCCGAGTTCGGATTCCGCGGCATGCAGGTGCAGCGACCGCCCACGCTCCAGCGGCGGATCCCCGGCGGGCGCCATCAGCGCCACGCGCTCCAGCGTCTCGGTCACCCCGTCGGCGGCCAGCTCGGGATCGAGCACGAACGGGAGGCCCAGCGCCAGAGCGGCATCGGCGCGGTGCACGGTCTGCTCGTGCACGCGACGCCGGATCCACCATCCGGCGGGCTTCGGCCCGAGGAACGTCCACACCTTCGCATCCGACCCGACGTGTTCGACGGCGTCGACCAGGGCCTGCGCACTGGCATTCAGCCAGTCGATGGCAGCGTCGAGGTCCTCCGGCGGTTTCCCGTCCCGAACCTCGCGGGGATCGAGTGCCTCCTTGCGGTGCTCGGCGACGATCTGCGCGCACCAGCGGTTGCCACGGCCGACGTGTTTGAACAGCTGCTTGAGGGACCAGCCCGGGCAGTTGGGTACCGGCGTATCCAGGTCGGCTTTGCGGATGATGTCGCCGAATGCGGCGGTTTCCTCGATCAGGGCTGTGCGGAAGGCCATTTCACGACGGTACCGCTGCACGCGCCTGCCCGAGTGCGATCGGCAATGCCGCCCAGCCACGGAGCACGCGGGTGTCGCGCCGGGTACCGGGGCCCGCGAGTTGCGCGTCGGGGAACCGCTCGAAGAACGTCCGCAGTCCCACTTCTCCTTCGGAACGGGCCAGCGCCGCACCGAGGCAGAAGTGCCGTCCGCCCGAGAACGAATGGTGCTTGCCCGCGTTGGCGCGGGTGACGTCGAAGCGGTGCGGGTCAGGGAAAACGGCCGGGTCCCGGTTGGCGCCGGCCAGGTAGACGACGACGGGCTCACCGGCGCCCACGTGGTACCCGGCGATGTCGACGTCCACCCTGGCGATGCGGGCCGACAGCTGGACCGGCGAGTCGAGCCGCAGGATCTCTTCGACGGCGGTGGGCCAGAGGTCGGGCTGCGCCTGCAGCAGGGCCAGTTGATCGGGATGCTGCAACAACATTCGGATGCCGTTGCCCAGCAGATTCACCGTGGTCTCGAACCCGGCGGCCAGCACGAGGCCCGCGGTGGCCCGGAGTTCTTCGTCGTTGAGCCGGGCGCCCCCGTCGCTGGCGGCGATGAGCTGGCTCATGAGGTTGTCGCCGGGATTGGCCCGGAGCTCGCGGAGGTGCGTGGCCAGCCAGGTGTTGAAGCCGTCCAACCCGTCCTCGACGCTGAGGTACTGCTGCCAGGTCAGCCCGATGTCCAGGCTGGGCGCGGCCAGTTCACCGAATTCGAGGATGCGCGACCGGTCATGCTCGGGCACCCCGAGGATGTCCGCGATCACCGTGACGGGCAGCTGCGAGCAGTAGCTGTCCACGATGTCCACGGTGGCCCCCGCCGCGAGCTCGTCGATCAGTCCGGTCGCGGCCTCCTGCACCCGTTCCCGCAATGCCGCGACGGCCCGCGTGGTGAACACCGCCGAGACGGTCTTGCGGTAGCGCGTGTGCTGCTCGCCGTCGACCGACAGCAGCGACGGCGGCAGCAGCGGATGCAGCCGGCCCTTGACGGTGGTCTTGTTCTCCAGCCAGCCGAGGACGCCGGGCAGCGTCCCGCCGATCTGCGTGACGGTGAAGTCATCCGAACGCAGAATCTGGTGCACGAGAGCATGATCCGCGGTGATCCAGGCCGCCCGGCCGCGGTACATCCGGCCGCGGCTGCGCAGTTCGTCGGCGAACGCGCCGGGGTCGGTCCGCACCGCCGGGTCGGCGATGAGCCGGCCCTGGAGGTCGCCGTGCCGCGCGCCGTATGCGGCGAGCTTGCGGATGACGGCGTGCAGCGCGAACCAGTTGAGCCGTTGCCTCAGCGTCATGGAGCCGAGCTTAGGCACGCCCGTCGCCGTCGGGCTACATACTGCAGTCGGAAATCAGGGCGTCAGATTGCGGCCCAGGGCGTGCACCCGCCAGCCCGCAGCCTGCCATTTTCCGACGTCGAGGCAATTGCGGCCGTCGACAACCACTTTCACCCGGACGGTGGCCGCCAGCTGTTCGGGGTCCAGGTCCAGGAACTCCTGCCATTCGGTCAGGACCAGCACGGCGTCGGCGCGGTCGCAGGCCTCGAGGACGGAGGTGGAGTAGTTCAGTGTCGGGAAGACCCGGCGGGAGTTGTCCATGGCCTTGGGGTCGTAGACGTTGACGGCCGCGCCGTTGAGCTGCAGCATGCCGGCCACGTTGAGGGCGGGCGAGTCACGCACGTCGTCGGACTCGGGCTTGAACGCCGCACCCAGCACCGCGATGTTGGCGCCCAGCAGCGTGCCACCGCACGCCTTGGTGGTCAGCTCCACCATGCGGGTACGCCGGCGCATGTTGATGCTGTCCACTTCGCGCAGGAACGTCAGCGCGGGGTCGGCGCCGAGTTCACCGGCGCGGGCCATGAAGGCGCGGATGTCCTTGGGCAGGCAACCACCACCGAAACCCAAGCCCGCGTTGAGGAATCGCCGCCCGATCCGGGGGTCGTAGCCCAGTGCGTCGGCCAGCACGGTGACGTCGGCGTTGGTCGCTTCACACACCTCGGCGATGGCGTTGATGAAGGAAATCTTGGTGGCCAGAAAGGCGTTCGCGGAGACCTTGACCAGTTCGGCGGTCTGCAGGTCGGTCAGCAGGAACGGCACGCCGCGCTCCAGGATCCGGGCGTACAGCTCCCGGATCGCCGCTTCGGCGCGCTGCGAATCCGCTTGCACGCCAAGCACGATGCGGTCCGGGTGCAGGGTGTCCTTGACGGCGAATCCTTCGCGCAGGAACTCCGGGTTCCACGCCACCTCGACGTCGATGCCCGCCGGCGCCAGCTCGCGGGCCCGGGCCCCGAGTTCGGCGGCGGTACCCACCGGCACGGTGGACTTGCCGACGATCACCGCGGACCGGCGCAGCCGCGGCACCAGCGTGTCGATGACGGACTGCACGTACCGCAGGTCGGCGGCGTACTCCCCCTTCTTCTGTGGGGTGCCCACGCCGAGGAAGTGCACGTCACCGAACTCGGCAGCCTCGTCATAGTCGGTGGTGAAGTGCAGCCGCCCGGCTTCGATGTTGTCGCGCAGCATCTTCCGCAGCCCGGGCTCGTAGAACGGGATGTCACCGGCCGCCAGCTTCGCGATCTTGCCGGGGTCGACGTCGACGCCGAGGACCTCATGGCCGAGCTCCGCCATGCCGGCGGCGTGCGTCGCCCCGAGGTAGCCGGTACCGAACACGGTGCATCTCATAGTGCCTTGATAGGCAGCCGTGATGAGCGCGGCGCGAAGTGACACTGAGCGTCAGGCCAACGGCAGATGACAAACAGCCGCCGGCCTGACGGACGTCAGTTGTTCTTCTGGCAGAAGATCAGGAAGCAGGTCTGCTTGGGCTGCTTCGGCTTCTTGCCGGAGTCACCGGGGTAGTCGCCCGGGTACCCGTTCGAGCCGCCCGGGTACTGGTTTCCGGGGTAGCCGTTGCCGGGGTACTGGTTTCCGGGATAGCCGTTGCCCGGGTAGTTGCCGGGGTAGTCGTCGTCGTGACCGCGGCCGCCGCGACTCGGGTAGTCCGGGTAATTGTTGCCCGGGATCCACTGCGGCTGCTGCGGACGCGGCACCCACGGATTCCAGGCCGGCGGCTGCTGACCGGGCATCACGTAGACCGGCGGCGGCAGCACTGCCGGAGCCGGGGCCGGAACCGCCGCGGGCGGGGGTTCGACGGGAGCGGCCGGCACGTCGGGCATCGACACCGGGACGGGTGCCGGAGCCGGCGCGGGGGCTTCCGGAGCGGGCGCGGAGACATGCACCTGCGGCGCGGATTCCTTGACGACCTGCGGCGCGTCGACGTGGCGCGGAGCCTGAACCTGCGCCTCGGGTGCCGGTTCGGGGGCAGCTGCCGGTGCCGGGGCGGGCGGCGGGACGGCGGCCGGCGGCGGCGCGGGAGCGACGACCGGAGCGCTGGGCACGATGGCGGCCTGTGCCGGCGCGGGCCGTTGATCGACCGTCGGCCGGATGCTCACCGCAAGCGAAATGGCAAGGGCCACAACGCCGACGACGAAGATCGAGGTGAGCGCGCTACCGACCAGCAGGAAGGGCTTGCGGCCCTGGTCGGCGACCACGGGGGCGTCGCCCAGCTCGTCGAAACCGAACTCGTCGGCCGTCAGCAGCGGCGCCGCCAGCGGAGCCGCGGCAGCGACACCACCCGGTGCGGCCGAGTAGGCCAGGCCGGCGGTGGCAGCGTCGAACATCGGCGCGCTGGCCGAGGCGAGGGCGGCACCACGAGCCAGCGCCAGGTCGGCGTCGCCCGGGGCGTTCACCGGGATGTCGAGCAGCTCGGCCAGGTGCGCCTGCACCGCGGTGACGTCGACGCCGGATCCGACGACGAACATGCCCTGCGGCGAGGTATCGGCAGTGGCGACGGCGGCTGCCATGTCGCCGAGGACGGCCATGGCGTCGGTGCTGTGCAGGCTGCGGCTCAGCACCTTCGAGATGGCACCATCGGCATCGACGACGGACATGGTGGCGGTGTCGCGGTCGACGAACAGCAGACCGGTGCTCGAGTAGCCGACGGCCCGGCCTGCAGCCTGTGCCAGCGACCCCGCGGCGTGCAGCTCGGAGACCATCATGACGTCCTTGACGCCTGCGGCGTCCAACGCGTCGCGCAACTGCGCGGCGGCGTCGTGGTCACTCCATGCGACGCCCACCGATTTCAGGTGGTGGCCGCCTTCCTCGGCGCTCTCCCGGGTACCCAGGATCGCGCTGACAACCTGCTCAACCGGCGTTGCTGAACCGTCGGCCGTCTGCGTTTCGAAAATATCGTGGTCGACGATCTCGCCGTCGGCCTTTTCACCCTCAACCAGCGCCATACGCACCGTGGTTGGCGTCATAGACACACCCAGAACGATGTCCACTGACCCTCCAATAGTGTTCGCTACGCTATCTAGGCCGACACCGAGAATTCCCTGCCGCGCAGGCCACAACCAGATACTTCATCGCAGCGAACGGCGGAGTCGTTACCGATTCCCCCAGCTCATGGAGCCACGATGCAGTTCTTGCCGCGGCGCTGGCTCACATGGTCCCGCCAATGCCGGTGGTTCAACCCTACCCGCGTTCGGCGTAGATGACCTAAGCAGTTTCAGGCGTCCTCGGCGTCCGGGCGAGGCTGCTTCAACAGATCGGTCAGCGAGCTGGAACCCGTCGGGCGGCGGGTGCCCAGGTGGCCGTGCACGCCCTCCGCGTAGGCCGTTTCGGCGTGCTGGGTGAAGTCGACGCCGGCGGTCTCGTCCTCGGCGCTGAGCCGGAAACCCATGACCCTGTCGATGATCTTGCCGAGGACGAACGTCGCCGTGAAGGCGTACGCGGCGACGACGGCCATCGCGAGCAACTGCTTGCCGAGCTGGGCGAATCCGCCGCCGTAGAAGAGGCCGCGGACGCCGCCGGTCATGACATCCGTCGCCAGCAGGCCGATCAGCACGACGCCGACGACACCGCCGACGAAGTGCACGCCGACGACGTCGAGCGAGTCGTCGTAGTTGAGCTTGAACTTGAGGCCGACCGCGAACGAGCAGACCACACCGGCCAGCAGGCCGACGATGAGCGCGCCCAGCGTGTTGACCGTGCCGCACGACGGGGTGATCGCGACCAGGCCGGCGACGACGCCGGACGCCGCGCCGAATGTCGTCGGCTTACCGTCGCGTACCTGCTCGACGGTGAGCCAGCCCAGCATGCCGAGACAGCCTGCGACCAGGGTGTTGAGGAAGATCGCAGCGGCGGTGCCGTTGGCGGCCAGCGCCGAGCCCGCGTTGAAGCCGAACCAGCCGAACCACAGCAGACCGACACCGAGCAGAACGAACGGCAGGTTGTGCGGGCGCATGGCGTCCTGCTTGAAGCCGATGCGCGGGCCCAGCACGATGGCGAGCGCCAGCGCCGAGGCGCCCGACGCGATCTCGACGACCAGGCCGCCCGCGTAGTCCAGCGCGCCCATCTTGGCGAGCCAGCCGTCCGGACCCCAGACCCAGTGCGCGATCACGCTGTAGACGACGATCGCCCAGATCGGCACGAACACCATCCACGCCGAGAACTTGGCGCGGTCGGCGATGGCGCCGCTGATCAGGGCGGCGGTGATGATGGCGAACGTCAGCTGGAAGGTGGCGAACAGCAGCTCCGGGACGGCGCCGTGCGTGGTGCTGGGGCTGATGCCGAGCATGCCGAAGTGCTCGAGGTTGCCGAGGAAACCGTCGCCGTCGGAGAAGGCCAGCGTGTACCCGAGCACGAGCCACGCCACCGTCACCAGCGGAATCGAGATGAAGCTCATCATGATCATGTTGAGCACGCCGGTCGTGCGGACCATGCCGCCGTAGAAGATGGCCAGGCCCGGCGTCATCAGCAGGACGAGAGCGGTGCTGGCGAGCAGCCAAGCGGTGGCGGCGGGATCGATGCCTTGCACGTGAGACTCCTTCGACAATCTTGACGAGGATGTATCGGCGGCGTTTCCGGCACGCGGCGACTGCGTTTCCGACTTGTTACACCAGCCTCACATGGGTATTTGGGGCGTGGTTCCCCGTGAAACAAGTGGCGGTTAGACGCTGGTGGTTCCGGGTATCAGGGTGTTCATGTTGAAGCGCACAACTGCAGCTGCCGCCCTGCTCACTGCACCCGTTTTTGTGCTGGCCGCCTGCAACTCCTCCAACCAGAACACGTCGAAATCATCGACCTCGGCGCCGCCGACCACCTGGACCCAGGCCAATCCGTCCGCGCTGAACGTCGTGCTGAAGACCTCCGACGGCAGGCCCGTCGCGAACGCCTCGATCGACTTCACCGACGGCTACGCCACCGTGACCGTGGAGACCACCGGCGGCGGCATCCTCGCCCCGGGTAGCCACGGCATGCACATCCATTCCGTCGGCAAGTGCGAAGGCGACTTCACCTCGGCCGGCGGCCACCTGCAGGTCGCGGGGCACACCGGGCATCCGGCGAGCGGTGACCTGACGCCGCTGAACATCCGCGGCGACGGCACCGGGAAGGTCGTCGCGACGACCGACGCATTCACCGAAGCCGGTCTGAAGGGGCCCGAAGGCAGTGCGCTGATCATCCACCAGGGGCCGGACAACTTCGCCAACATCCCGCCGCGCTACACCCACAACGGCACACCTGGGCCGGACGCCGAGACGTTGGCGACCGGTGATGCCGGTGGGCGGGTGGCGTGTGCAGTGCTCGCCCCTGCGGGTTCTACTTCGTCTTCGTCTCCGTCTACTTCGACGTCGACCGCGACGGTCACCGAGACGACGGGCGTGCCGGTGGCGCCGCCGGTGACGTCTTCGAGCGCGACTTCGACGTCCACTTCCCCGACATCTACTACTCCGTCGACCACGACCACTACTTCCACGACGGTGCCGACCACGAGCACGACGATTCCCACCAGCCCGGTCGCGCCGGTGAACCCGATGCCGGGTGGCTGAGTTTGGTCTAGGCGTTGACCCTGTATCGAGGGCGCAAAAGGTCGAGTAAGTGGTGCCCTGGTTACAGGGTCAACGGCGGCGAGCAGCCCGTGTGCGTTGATCCTGCGGCCACGGCGAGAAACGCCGAGTAGCGCACCCCTCCACCGCGGACTCAGCACTCAGGTGGCGTTGACTGCGAATCTACGTAGCCCGCGACTCGCAGAAGTTCTGCGTCAGTTCGCAGTCAACGGGGCTAGGGCTTGACGAAGTTCAGGTACGACCGCGAGGGCGTGGGGCCGCGCTGTCCCTGGTACTTGGAGCCCACCTTGTCACTGCCGTAGGGGTGCTCCGCCGGGCTGGTCAGGCGGAGCAGGCAGAGCTGGCCGATTTTCATGCCGGGCCACAGGGTGATCGGCAGGTTGGCGACGTTCGAGAGCTCGAGCGTGATGTGCCCGGAGAAGCCCGGGTCGATGAAGCCCGCCGTGGAGTGCGTCAGCAGGCCGAGCCGGCCCAGTGAGCTCTTGCCCTCGAGACGGCCCGCCAGATCGTGTGGCAGCGTGCAGGTTTCGAGTGTCGAGCCCAGCACGAACTCGCCCGGGTGGAGGACGAAGGGCTCGCCTTCGGCGGGCTCGACCAGCGTGGTCAGCTCGTCCTGCTGCTGCGCCGGGTCGATGTGCGTGTAGCGGGTGTTGTTGAAGACCCGGAACAGGCTGTCCAGCCGGACGTCGACGCTGGAGGGCTGCACCATCGAGTCATCGAACGGGTCGATGCCGAGACGTCCAGCAGCGATTTCAGCACGAAGATCGCGATCGGAGAGGAGCACGTGGGGAGCCTATCGGGCCGAGTTGATATCCTGCAGCGGCACCATGCCGATGTAGTTCAATGGCAGAACATCAGCTTCCCAAGCTGAATACGCGGGTTCGATTCCCGTCATCGGCTCCACCATTCGCGCTGTTCAGCGCGTTTTCCGGTCTGGCCACGCCCACCAGCGACCCGGTTTTGTTCGGATTTCGTTCGGTTAGCAATCCTGTTCGAATGGCTGTGGCCGGATTTGACCGCCAGCCAGCAAACACCGGTGTCAGCGCAGGTCAGCGCGCCGTACGCGGTTGACGCGGTGCGATTCACCGGTCAATTGAGGACATGCCGCGCTTAGCGTGTGTAAGAATCCGCGCAGGATTCGCACAGTCAACAGACAGGGGCGCATGGTGGGGTTTGGTAGCGAATTGCGGCGAGTGCGTTGGATTGGCGCGCCGGTCATAGGTATCGCCATTGCCGCCGTCGCGGCGTGTGGCGGCAACTCGGGGAACAACGCCACCACCGTTACGCAGACCGTCGCAGCGACGGCAACCGTGCAGACCTCGACCGAGTCCATCGCGCCGTCGGGTGAGGGAGTTGCCACGGCTGCCACGTCTGCCGATCTCAAGGTCTGCGGCGCGCCCAACGGATTAGAGACGCGCGGAATGCCATTTGTAAAGTCGTTTCGCGGCTTCAAAAATACCCTTGGTACTAACACTTCGCAGACCGTGAACGCTAAGGAATTAACCGAGCAACTCTATGCGCTGACTACCATCGGCGCTACGGCTGGCTTCACTGACGGAAGCGAGGCCATCAATGAAGCCAGTTTAGAGGTAAGGCAAGCCACTCGAAATCTTGTACAAGGCGCTCAAAGCGTTATACACAATCTCGCAAAAGGCGAATCCTTACAGATCAATCCGAGCGAATATACTGACCTCATGATTACGTTCGCGTCGACTATCCGCGCATGCAAGGATGCCGGGTACACAGTTTCTTGGTACCAGGCAGTACAACAATGACAGACCAGCCGCGGGACTACCTTGCGATACCACTTCCAGGGCACAAGGGAATAGCAATCATTTTCACCGCGATCGCTGCGACATTCCTCGTGATATTGATTTCGCTCGCAGCAATGCCAATGAAGGTAACCAATGGCGACTGCGGTACCGTATTCGCATCGTCGGACACTTGGACATACGACTCGAACATCAAAGCCGCGAACGACTTCGCACGAAAATCCGTACGCTCTTCGGCAGACCTCGATCGTTTCGCGTCCAATCTTGTCGACAATATGATGTCAGACCTGGCGTTCGGCAGCGCCGTTCACGATCAATGTAAGGAACGCCACGAAACCCGCCTGACATGGATTGTAGTTGTCGGAATTACGGCCGCCATATTCGTAGTTGGTGCGATCCATTTTGGCCGCCAACACCGACGGGTCACGTCATCCAACGCAACACCAAGCCATTCGGCCAACATCGATAGCGATTAACCCCTCCGACGCAGCGGCAACACGTTCGAGCCGGTCGGCGCGTCCAATGCATCGAGCGCGGCCATAGCGTCGCTGGCGTCATCGGTACGGAATAGGTGCACGTAGATATCCCGCGTGGTCGATGGTTTTGCGTGGCCTAGCCACTCGCTGATTTCCTCCACCGAGCGACCGGCAGCGGCGCACAAACTCGCGTAGGTGTGGCGCAGGCTGTGGAATTTGAATTTCGGTGGCAATAGTTCGCCGCCGTGCCCCGCGATCTGGCCACCCATTGACCCGCCAGGGCCCTGGGTGTGGGTTTCGCGAGCAAGTCGATTGGCTCGCAAAACAGCGGGCCGAAACACCGCTTTGTAGAACGTCTGGTGGCTCAGCATTTGCGACCAGTCGAGCTGTAAGCGCTGCGTTGCTTCTGCCACCGAAAGCGCAGCCAATGCGGTTGCCTGACGCTCGGCCTTAAGCGCTGCGGTCAGCGGCGTGCCGTCTTCTGTGCCCGGTGCGCGTTTTCCGGTCGGCTTAACGCGCGTGAGCGTCACAGCGCAGAACAGCGGCGCTGTGGGCTCACTACGGCGCGGGTGCACGGCCAGGTAATCCCGTAGCAATTCCGCCGTCGTCTTGCGCAGCGGCACCCGGCGCAGACTGCGTTTGGTTTTGGTCGTGTCGTAGGTCAGCAGTTCGCCCGAATTCTCGACCGTGCGCCGCACGTTGAGCCAGACCGTGCCGCCAGGATTGACCGGCCAATCGATGTCGCCCACCTGTAGACCGGCCAGCTCGGCAGCGCGCAGACCCGACCACGCGGCCAGGTGCACCATGACGGCGCACGGCCAGGGGGTCGCGTCCACCAGAGCGGCGACCTCATTTGGCGCTAGGAATTGGTCAGGGTCATCAACCACACCGGGATTGCTATTGCTCACGGTGCGCTCTGTCGGCAGCTTGACGTGATCGGCAGGGTTGTCGAGCAATCGCCCATCGGCTACGGCCTGGTCGAGCACCGCTTTCACCACGAAAAAGTGGTGCCGGATCGTGCTCACCGACTTGCCTGCCTTGGCCATGTCGGCAATCCACCGGGCCAGATCGGTGCGCGTGATCGTATTCATGGCGCGGTCACCAAACGTCGCGGCAATCGAGAGCCCTGCGGTACTGACCAGCGAATTGGTCTCGGCGTCGATTGTCTTGTGAGCGCGGGTTTTGGTGGCCAACAGGTTCGCGTACCCGCGCCGTGTGCGCGGTTTCAGATCGTGGCGACCGGCCAGCCACTCGGCAGCGACCACGCCAAACGTATCGCTACCGAGCTTGCGCAGGCTCACCGGGGATTTGCCCTGCATCACCAGGTTTTCCGCATCGCGTGCGGCGTCGAGAGCGGCCTTTTTGCTACTGAATGTCCCGGCGCTGCGCTCGCTGCCATCGCTCTCGCAATACATGGCGGTATGCCGGTTGCCCTTGGCAGATTTGCGCGTAATCGTGCGTGCCATGGTCAGCGCTCCAATTCCGTTGTGCCACTTTGCGTTTCATTGCCCGAAACCTGTTGCGCCGCAGTATCTTTCGACTCGCCAAGCACGCGGTACACCGTCGCACGGCTCACGCCCAGAGCGTCAGCGATCACCGGCACCGGCTCGCCAGATTCCCGCATACGTTGCGCCAGTTGGGATTTGGACGCGGTCAGCGCTTTTGGTCGGCCCACACTCAAGCCTCGCGCTCGGCGCGCTGCGCTACTCGCTGCCTTGCGCTCGCGAATCAGCTCTAGCTCAAGCTCGGCCAGGCTCGCGAGCACACCGGCAATCATGCGACCGGTTGCGTTGCCGGTGTCGATTCCCTCGCGAATAGACCGCAGCACAATGCCGCGCTCGGTCAGCTCGCGAATCGTGGTCATTACCTCGGCGGCGTCACGGCCCAATCGGTCGATACCGGTCACAACGATCACGTCACCGGTTCGGGCGTAGTCCAGTAGCGCGTCCATCCCTGGCCGCTGTGCGCGCCGTAGAGCGCCGGAAAGCTGGTCTGAGTAGATGCGGGCCGGTTCGACACCTGCAGCGCTCAGAGCGTCGGTCTGGGCGTCTAGTGACTGGTGGCCGGTGCTCACTCGGGCGTACCCGATCACCTGGCCCGTCGTCGTGGTCTGTGTCATGCCCCGAATCTATCTCAAAATGGCACACCTGACTAGTTCTGCGAAACCATTTTGAAACAGGTTGTGAGACATACCGACCAGGCATTTTGTAGCCAAATCAGTACGCGCTCCGACCCGTCTCAGTTCCAAGGATTTGCGACGGTTCGCCCTGCCCTCACGGCCTGCTCAATTGGCGACGATATTCCCGGTTGGCGTCGGCAGCGGCCTCCATCGCCTGTTCGGTCGGCATATAGCCACCGTTCGGCAGCGGGTACGTCGGCGCGTAATTCGCGAGCGTTTCTGTGGCGCGTTGGTGCGCCCGGTTGGCGGCGTTCTGCCGCAAGGCGTCGTCTGTGTCGCCCTGGTCGTCGCTGGCCGTCTGTTCGACCAGCTCGGCGTCGATGACCTCGTGACCATCGGGCGTCGTGCCCAGCACGCGCACGCGCTCGGGTGACCCACCAGGGCCCTGGGTGGCAGCGCTTTCCAGCTCGCTAAATGCTGGCAGCTCCCCGGCCCGCTCATCCCCGATTTGGCGACGGTAATCCTCGCGCGAACCGCTCTCGATTTCGGCCATGAGATTTTCGTACGGCTTGACCGTGACCTCAAGCTGTTTTTGCTCGACAACACCGGCCCGGTCCAACGCTGAATTAATCGCTTGCAGCGCTACATAACTCGGAATTTTGTCGCTATCCGCCATGCCTAGCAATCGCTCGGCCATTCGGTCTGCGGCCTCACGCAGGCGTTGTTGCGCTTTCGCTACGACTTGCGGAGCCTTCCCGCCGTGAGTGCCGCACACGGTTGAGCCGTTGATCGCCCATTTTTTGCAGGGCTCCCCGGTGCGGGAAGAATGAGCTGTGCATCGCCTACTGGCCGATGGGTCGGGTAGTCCATGGGTCTGAGTGGTCATGCCTATTTCCTTTCCCAGATCAGCCGGCCATCTTGGTCGGCCTCACTCTTGTTTGCGTCAACTAAAATCAGTTGCTCATCTTCTGCGTCCCAACCGAATTCGATCTTTCCGGCCTTCCACAGCTCCAAAACGCTCGCCGCTGTGAACAGCTCACCCACAGCCGCTACCGCGATGTTCAGCTCATCGCTACCGATAGCGCCACCAGAGCACTTGACCAGCTCGGCCACCAATTGCGTTGTCTTGGCACGGCCTAACGGCCAGTCGCCACTGTCGATCTCGCTCACTGATTGCGTCATCCCGCTATCTCCTGTTCCGTCACCAATTGCGTTTCTGCTCTGCGTTGTTCGTTGCGCCGTTGACTGCGTTCGCTATCCAGACGCATTCGCTCCCGGTCGGCATCGGTCACCACACTGATTGCGCCACCCTTAACCCCTAGGCCAGCCGCTTGTATGTACGTGGCATTCTCCCGTCTCAAATCGTGCTTGCCGCGACCGTCGGTCAGCTCCCAATCGGTATCAAAAGCCAAGCGTTGCAACAATGCTGGCCATGCCGTCTGCGCGAAATCCAGTTCGGGACACCGCGCCAGCTCGGCCAGTGTCGTCAACAGCTCTGTATAGGTCGCCACTGCGCCAGTCCTCACCACAACCGATTTCAATCCACCGACGTCGTAACCCGCCAACGCGCGCAACACATCTGCATTCCTGGCACGCAATCCACAGTTGTCGTGAAACGCTCGCCATCGCCTGATTCCTCCCAGACCCGGCACCACAGTCAGGAAACCCTCATCGCCGATAATCAATCCCGTGCACCCATCGCACACAATCGCCAGCTCACCTGGCTTAATCGCTAGCTTTTTACCCTTTGGCAACTCACCTGCCCCTGTCTATTGATTCCATACTCAAATACACTTGCCCTTTGCGGATTAGCTGATTTCATCGGCCACCCTTGTACACCTTGTACACCTTGTACATGTCGCGTGACACCGACCGAAAATCCCCTATTACGCGATTGATCTTTTTCTATTTTTCCTGTTCGTATACAACGGTTCGAAATTCTGTTCGACACAATTTTTCGCACCCATGTACAAGGTGTACAAGGTGTACAAGGGTCGAAATCGCCTGCACGCCACGTTTGCTAGCTCGCATCGATCAACGCCAATTTGTAGCCGATCGTCTCCCCGCTCCTTTTGGTATCAATTTTCCGTACGCGCTCGGTGTCGACTAGATGCCCAACCGCGTCGTCAAATAGGTGTCGGTCCCGAGCTGCAATCTTCTGAGTCAATTTCCAGCGCGCCACGGGTTCGGCAGCCTCGCCCAGCAAGCGAATGATTTTCGCGGCCACGCGCTCGATATCGTCTGATTCCATTTGCGATTTGGCCTCGCTCGCAGCCCGGTCGCGCACGGCCTGATTCCTACCGATTGACTGCTGCGCTGCATCGGCCTTGGCAGCGAGCTTTTGCTCAATCCATTTGCGTGTCAGCACCGAAACGGCCATCACAGCGCCAGACAGTCGCCAATCGTCGTCGGTGATCTTGTCGGTTCGGCCATCGAGCCACATCAGGATCGCGGCCACTTTCAATCGCGTTTGGTTGGCGTGCGCGTCGAGCGCGTCAATGCGTTTGGTTCCCCGGTTGTGCTCGACCCGCTGGCGATCCAGCCACACCCAAATATGTTCCGGTACTTCAATTTCCGTACGATCTTTGGACCGCGATTCGGTGTCGAGCAATGCAGTGTGGTCGGCACCGGCCACCAGCGTGTACGCGCCGTTTTTGCCGAGCTTTTTCTTGGGGGCAACGTCCTGCCAATTGCGTAGCGTTAGCCGCCGTGGCGCACTTGGCCGCACGTCGGGCATATCCGGATCGAGCACCGGCAGCCACACGTACCGCTGCGGCGTACCGCCGTCGCTGTCGTGGATCAATACGCCAGCGTTTTTCGGCTGGACACCGACCCCCATGCAGAATCGATAGCGGTGCGCGCACAGCTTGATTGCCTTGGTCGGGTCTGCGTACGAAAACCCCAGAGCCTCGCCGCTGTACGCGCTACGCAAGATCGGCAGCATGGTCGAGCTGTTGCGGCCACTGATTGCGCCCAGCGAATCAATCTCGCGAACGTCGAACAGCACCGACCAACGCATATTGATCTGTGCCGGTGGCTGGCCACGCTGATTCTGTTTGTAGGCGAATTGCTTGACCATGCCCTCGCCGCTACCCGCTTCTGCGGTGTAGGGCATTGTGTCGGCAACGAGCCAGTCATCAGCGGCCACCGTGGCAGCACCCTTGCCGTCACCGCTGTTGCCCGCGAACGCTACGTAAAGGTTCAGCGATGCCTGACCACCGACCACCGGGGGCAGAACCACATCAGGAGGGATTGCGCTCGCTGCGCGCAACATGACATTGCCCAGCATTGCCCACGGGCCGCACCGACGCGATTTCGCGAACTGATACAGGTCTGCGAGCACCTGGCGCGACTGCCAGAACTCGGCCACCGAAAGCGAATCGGGTGAGCCAGCGGCATCGGTGAACGTGAGCACCGATGTATCCGACACCGGGCAATCGCTGTCACCGGCAGCCGATTCCGTATGGAATTGCAGACCATCGGCCAGGCCAGCGTTATCGCGGGTGTTGGTCCCGTAGTCGCGGCACATGCGCTGCCAGCGCTCGGCGTGGTCGTCGCCGAGCAATGATCAGAACCTGTGGATGAGCCTCGGCGAGGCGGCGTAGGAAAGGGCGCACCTTCCCGAGGATGATCTGA
>NZ_JBJIAO010000013.1:0-137115 GCF_045310825.1 Mycobacterium sp. SMC-21
CACCGTCAGACGGCGATCAACACACCGAAACGGAGGTCGCCTGAAACACCCCGATCCACAGGTATTGACAATTGCTCACAGGGGCAGGTCAGTCCGCGTTGGACTCCCGGTCGCCGACGAAGGCGAGCAGTGCCGCATCGCCGGAGCGGATCACGTCGACGCGCTCACCGCCGTCGCACTGGAACAGCCCGATGGTCAGTTCGTGTGCGCGGCGGCCGATGATCCGCCAGACACCGCCTGCCAGCTCCCAGCGCTGCAGGATATCTACCGGATCGTCGGGCACAAGGGAGATTGTGGCCGGTACCCCGAGAGCAGACGCGAAAACCCCGGATGTCGGCGCGTCCAGTGGTGGGTTGACCGGGCAGCGGCGAGACTTACCGGGTGTCGACGAAGTCGCTGCTGCTTTCGGTACTGAACTGGCTGCGTGCCGGGTACCCGGAGGGGGTCCCGGGCCCCGACCGGGTGCCGCTGCTGGCATTGCTGCGGGCGACGCCGCTGACCGAGGAGCAGGTGGCCGAAGTGGTGCGCAATATCGCCGAGGCCTCAGCGCCCGCCGACGTCGACAATCCCATCGAGCGCGACGACATCGCCGAGTTCATCGCCGACGTCACCCACCATGACGCCGGCCCGGAGAACGTCGCGCGGGTGGCTGCCAAACTCGCCGCGGCCGGCTGGCCGTTGGCCGCTATGGACCTGTTGCCTGACGCCCGCCCCAGCGCAGAAGGCCGATAACGCGTTACGCCGAGGATTGCAGTCAGTATTTGACTGCAATCCTCGGCGTTGACGAGAAACCCGCGGCTAGATGGTCGCGGTGTCGATCACGAAGCGGTACCGCACGTCACTGGCGATGACGCGCTCGTAGGCCTCGTTGACGTACGACGCGTCGATGACCTCGATCTCGGGGGTGACGTCGTGCTCGGCGCAGAAGTCCAGCATCTCCTGGGTCTCCGGGATGCCGCCGATCAACGAGCCGGCGAGGGTGCGGCGCATACCGATCAACGGGAACACCGGCACCTCGAGCGGCTTCTCGGGGGCGCCGAGCTCGACGAGCGTGCCGTCGCTCTTGAGCAGGTTCAGGTACAGGCCCATGTTGAGGTTCGCCGACACCGTGTTGATGATGAGGTCGAAGGTGCCGGCCAGCTTCTTGAAGGTGTCCGGGTCGTTGGTGGCGTAGTAGTGGTGTGCGCCCAGGCGCAGACCGTCTTCCATCTTCTTGAGCGACTGGCTCAGCACTGTGACCTCGGCACCCATCGCGACGGCGAGCTTCACACCGACGTGGCCCAGGCCGCCGAGACCGACGATCGCCACCTTCTTGCCCGGCCCGGCGTTCCAGTGCCGCAGCGGCGAGTACAGGGTGATACCGGCGCACAGCAGGGGAGCGGCCTTGTCCAGCGGGATGCTGTCCGGGATGCGCAGCACGTAGTTCTCGTCGACGACGATGGCGGTGCTGTAGCCGCCATAGGTGGGGGTGCCGTCACGGCCCACGGCGTTGTAGGTGCCGATGTTGCCGCCCTTGCCGGTGCAGTACTGCTGCAGGCCGGCCAGGCAGTTCTCGCACTCGCGGCACGAGTCGACGAAGCAGCCGACGCCGACGTGGTCGCCGACCTTGTACTTGGTCACCTCGGAGCCGACGGCGGTGACGACACCGGCGATCTCGTGGCCGGGTACGACGGGGTAGTTGGCCGGGCCCCATTCGGACTTGACGGTGTGGATGTCCGAGTGACAGATGCCCGCGAACTTGATGTCGAATGCCACATCGTGCGGGCCGATGTCACGGCGCTCGATGGTGGTCTTGGTCAGCGGGCTGGTCGCTGAAGTCGCGGCGTAGGCGGAAACGGTCGTGGTCATGCGTGTCAGTCCTCTTCATTCTCGGCTTGCCTAGCGGCGGTTACCTACTACAAAGATTAGCGAAGGTAACGAAATGTGGGGCATTGCGTCAGGCCCTGACCACACTCAACGGCGGCCGGCGTCGAACTAATCCCGGATGAAGCTGTGAATTTCCGGTCAGAGCCCGGCGGCGCGGAATCCGGCGTTGAAGCTCACACGCTCGTAGGTGGCGACACCGGCGTGCACGTACGGGTCGCTCGCGGTGAGGGCGTCGGCTTCCTCGGCCGTCATGTCCGAGGCGATCAGGACGGCGCCGCCCTGCGACTCCAGTCGGCCGGCGAGAAGGATGCGACGTTCCTCGACCAGCTTGCCGAGCCATTCCAGATGCGCGGGCCGTGCCTGGTCCACGACGTCCAAGGGTTGCGTGTAGGTGATGTTCAGTACGTGAAACACGCTAAGAGGTTATCCGGGGCCGGTGTGCAGCTCGATGACCTGCCTGGTGCGCTCGCGCAGTGCGGGTGTTTCGGCGTCGGGGATGCCCAGCACGCGCACGCCGGCATCGGCGACCTGCATGGGCAGATCACATCGTTCGGGGCCGTGCGGCACCGACCACATGTTGACCAGCGATTCGACGAGTCGGAACGGCAGGTCGGCGGCTGCCTGATGGACGCCGGTACGTTCCAGCACTTCCCGGCTCAGGGTCAGATAGTGCTGTCGCAGGCGTTCGCGGTCGGACCAGAACGGCTCCAGGCGATCGGCGCGCAGTTCGGGAAGCAGGTAGAGCGCGCCCAGGTTCCATGTGCCACCGAGTAATTGATCTCCGTCGAACGTCGCCAGGGCGTGGAGATGCTCGGTTGCGGACAAGGCCGGCGTGGCGCTCAGCAGGCTCGGGATGAAGGCCAGTGTCGGGGCGACGGTCTGGCTCAGCACGGCACACAGGATGTCGTCCTTGGTCTTGAAGTAGTGGTACAGCGACGCCTGCCTGATGCCCACCGAATCGGCGATGGTTCGCGTCGACGTACCTGCGTAGCCCAGGGTGGTGAACAATTCGCTTGCGGCATCGAGGATTTCGTCTCGTCCCGTGACGCCCGGGCGTCGCTGGGGCCGCAGTCGAGGCCTTCCTGTGTGGGTGGTCGACATTCATTCATCGTGGTCCAAGCCAGCAGCCATCGATACCGGCGGTCGGTATCTGTCACGCGACAGAAACCTGCGATATCGGCCGGTTACCTACGGGCCCTGGTTGCTTACATCGTGCTTACTTCGGCGACACCATGCGAGATGGTCGGGGGAGAAAACTGTCAACTGACAGGCCAGCGGTCAGAGACGTACCAAGGCATGGCGATCAGAACGCAGGAGAGCGCACATGGGCACTGCTGTATCGGTGGCGGACGCCACGCCCGTCGCCACCGTGTCGTCGAACCCGGATGCGGTGGCGACCGTGGCGGGCCTGCATGTCACGTTCCCGCGCAACGGTCGCGACGTACACGCGCTGCGCGGCGTCTCGCTGACCGTTCGGCGTGGCGAAATCCTCGGTCTGGTAGGCGAATCGGGCTCAGGGAAAAGCGTATTGGGCTTCGGGATGCTCGGTCTGCTGCCGGCGTCGGCCCGGATCGAGGGCGGCATCTCGGTGGCCGGCTCGGACATGGTGCATGGTGACGCAAAGGCGCTGCGCACGGTGCGCCGGCTCGACCTGGGCGCGGTGTTCCAGGATCCGATGACCTCGCTCAACCCGACCATGCGGATCGGCAAGCAGGTCGCCGAGGCGGCGGGCAGCGACGACGAAGCCCTGCGCCTGCTGACCGCGGTCGGCATACCCGACCCGGCGCGACGGATGCGCGCCTACCCGCACGAGCTCTCCGGCGGCCTGCGCCAGCGCGTGATGATCGCCATCGCGATCGCCGGCTCGCCGGAACTCATCATCGCCGACGAACCGACGACCGCACTGGACGTCACGGTGCAGGCCCAGGTCCTCCGACTGCTGCAACGACTCCGCGACGAAATCGGTTGCAGCATCGTCTTCATCACCCACGACCTCGGGGTGGCAGCCCAGATCTCCGACCGCATCGCGGTGCTCTACGCCGGCCGCATCGCCGAGGTCGGCCCGGCCGCCGACGTTCTGGGCGCACCTGCTCACCCCTATACCCGCGGGCTGCTGCGGTCACGGCTGACGCTGGACACCGCACGCGGCCGTCGGCTGGCGGCGATGCCCGGTTCGGTGCCGAGCCCGGTGTCACCGCTACCGGGATGCGCTTTCAGCCGGCGCTGTGATCAAGCCACCGAAAATTGTGAGAAGTCCTCTCCCGAACCGACTTCCGTGGGCCCCGGGCGGGTCAGCGCCTGTCTGCTCACCCCGGAGGAGCTGGCGCACGATCCGGCGGCTCTCGACTCAGTGCCGGAACCCGTTGCCGCACAGCCGGTCAGTACTGCCGCTGCGGACGAGCCGGCCGCAGTCACCGTGACGGACGTGACCAAGACCTTCACCGTCGCGCCGCGCGGCAAACTCCAGGCATTGCGCGGTGTGACGCTGCGCGTGGGGCACGGCGAGTCGGTGGCGCTGGTGGGGGAGAGCGGTTCGGGAAAATCCACGCTGTTGCGGGTGATCGCGGGCCTGGAGAAGGCGACCACGGGCGCCGTCGAGGTGGCCGGGGAACAGCGCCCACAGATGGTGTTCCAAGACGCCGGCGCCTCCCTCACGCCCTGGCTGTCGGTCGGTGAGTTGATCGCCGAGCGCCTGCGCGGCAGGAAACTGTCGCGGGCCGCGCGTCGCGATGCGGTCATCGAGGTTCTCGGCCGGGTGGGGCTACCCGCGGAGGTGGCGAAGTCACGCGCCGGTCAGCTGTCCGGCGGTCAGCGCCAACGGGTTTCGCTGGCTCGCGCCACCGTCGTCCCGCCCGCCGTGCTGTTGTGCGACGAACCCACGAGTGCCCTCGACGTGTCCCTGGCGGCCTCGGTGCTCAACCTGATCGGGGACCTGCGCCGAAGCCTGGACATGTCGGTGGTGTTCGTGACGCACGACCTGTCGGTGGCTCGGGTCGTCGCCGATCGCATCGCCGTGATGTACCTGGGCCGCATCGTGGAGATCGGACCGGCCGAAGAGGTCATCGGAAACCCTGCACATCCGTACACCCGTGCGCTGGTCGACGCGATTCCCGACCTGGGTCGCGAATCGCGGGTATTGCCAGGCGAACCGGCGAGCCCGTTGTCACCGCCGACCGGATGTGCGTTCCATCCGAGATGCCCGATCGCCGTCGACGCCTGCAGCGGTGACGAGCTCGACGTCCGACTCGTCGGCAAATTCGGTGGCGCACATCAGGTCGCCTGTATCGAAGAGAAGGTGCGCTGATGGCCATCGCGATCCCCGCCCCGAGTCTCATCCGCGGTCGTGGCCGGCTGCGGCTGGCGCTGCCACAGTCCCGGTCGACGATCATCAACAGCGCGGGTTTCGCCCTCGTGATCCTGTTGACGCTGGCTCTCGTCGCGGTGCCGCTGCTGGCTCCCCACGACCCGCTGATCCCGGTCGGGATGCCGTTGCAGGCGCCGGGTGAGCACGGGTTCCTGCTCGGCACCGACAGCGTGGGACGCGACATCCTGTCCCGCGTGCTCTACGGCGCGCGGTCGAGTTGGCTGGCCGCGCTGGCGGTCGTGGCGCTGGGCCTGTTGATCGGCGGGCTCGTCGGCCTGGTCGCGGGGGGGGGCGGCCGGTGGCTGGGTCGACTCGACGCTGATGCGCATCACCGACGGTTTCCTGTCGCTGCCCGCGCCGGTGCTGGCGATCGCCGTGGTCGCCGCGCTGGGACCGAGCTTCCTGCACACGCTGATCGCGGTGTCCATCGTGTGGTGGCCGTTCTACGCGCGGCTGGTGCGGGGGGGAGGTGGCGCGGCTTGCGGCGCGTCCCCACGTCGAGGCCGCAAAGCTGGCCGGTGTCAGCCGATTTCGGCTCGCCGGACGGCACCTGCTGCCGGGTGCGGTGCCCAACGCCTTGGTCGCCGCGAGCCTGGACATCGGCACGCTGATTCTCACATTGGCCGGCTTGTCCTTTCTCGGGCTCGGTCAGGCCGCGCCGGCACCCGAGCTCGGCGCCGACTCGGCGCGCAACCTGAGTTACTTCCTGCAGCAGTGGTGGATTCCGGTCATGCCGGGACTGGGTGTGCTGGTGCTGGCGCTGGTCGCCAACATCTCCGGCGACTGCCTGCGCAACCTGATGAAGACGACGTAGGCCGCCGATCCGGTGGTGGTGATGAGCGCGCGCATGAAGAGAGGTGGGTGAAACATGAAGACGTTCGTGGCCTCGCGGTTGGGGTCGATGGTCGCCATCCTGGTGGCCTTGACGGCAGTGATGTTCGTCCTGCAGAACATCTCGCCGCTGGATCCGGTGAAGGCCCAGCTCGGCGCTCAGGCCTCAGCTGACGCGGTGGCGGCCCGGCGCGCGGCGCTGGGACTGAATGACCCTGTGCTGGTTCAGTTCTGGCACTACCTGGCCGGTGCCGCGACCGGCGACCTGGGCACGTCGTACCGGACTCGGCATGCGGTGATGGCCGACCTCGGGTCGTTCGTGCCCGCCACGCTGGAGCTGGCGCTCGCCGGCCTGCTGATCGCCGTCGTCCTCGCGGTGCTGCTGGCGTTCAGCACAACCTTGAACTGGCGCGGCGCGAATGTGCTTCGGGCCGTGTTGTTCGCGGGTTCCTCGGCGCCGATGTTCCTGCTCGGCATCCTCGGCCTCATCGTCTTCTATCAAGACCTGGGTTGGGTACCGGCCAACGGCCGCAGTGCCGTGCCGAGTCCGCCGACCGGGCCGACGGGCATGCTCACCGTGGACGGTCTGCTCCACGGGCGGCTCGATGTCGTGGCCGACGCCGCGCACCACCTGATCCTGCCGGCGTTCGTCATCGCGATCGGCCCGGCTGTCGCGATCGGCCGGGTGCTGCGCAGCAGCCTGCTGGCCGACATCGACAGCGACTACGCGCGGACGGCCCGCGCCAAGGGACTGTCCGAGACCCGAATCCTGGCCAGGCATGTGCTGCGCAACTCGGTCGGCGCCGCCCTGTCGATGACCGGACTCCAAGTGGGCCTGATGTTTTCGGGCGTGTTGGTGGTCGAGCAGGTCTTCGGCTGGCCCGGCATCGGGCAGTACGTCGCGCAGAGCATTCCCGTGGCGGATTTCCCGGCGATCGCCGGCGTCACGCTGATGCTGGGAGCGCTCTACGTCGTCATCAACACGGTGGTGGACCTGCTGCAGGCCGCCGCTGATCCGCGTATCGCCGTCACAGGAGGTTAAGTGCCGAAACAGCCGCTCATCGTAGGTAATCCCGTCCTGGTCGTCGTCGACATGCAGGAGTCCGGCGACATGCCGGCCGAGGTGGTCGGCATCGAGCACATGGCCGGTTACGACGGCCGGATCGCCCGGGCCCAGCGCCTGATCGCCGCCGCCCGCGCCGCGCGGATCCCGATCGTGTTCTTCCAGGAGGTGCACCGCCCCAACGGCATCGACTTCGGCCGCGAGCTCGACGGCGCCGAGGGCGAGCACTGTGTGGACGGCCGCCCGGGCACCCCGCTGCATCCCGCGCTGCTGCCCGACCTCGATGGGCCCAACCACGAGTTCCACATCGTCAAGCGCCGCTATTCCGGTTTCATCGGAACAAATTTCGAGATCGTGCTGTCGGGTCTGCGGGCCTCGACGCTCATTCTCATCGGCGGGCTCACCGACGTCTGCGTGCACTACACCTTCGCCGATGCGCACCAGCGTGACTTCTACGTCCGCGTCGTGACCGACTGCGTGGGCGGCTCGTCGACCTATCGCCACGACGCGGCCCTCGATGCCATGGAGTACCTGCAGGCCGGTGCCATGCGCACCACCGACGAGATCGTCGCCGCCTTTTCCGATATGTGTCCGCCCGAGTTGTCCAGCCCCGCACTCGAAGGAGTTGCCCGATGATGAAGAGCCACAAGGTCCCCGGTCGCGCGCGCGGAAGCTGGCGGATCGCCGCTGCCGGTGCCGCCGCCGTCATGTTGACGCTGAGCGGTTGCGGTGGCTCGAACTCGGGGAGCGGCACGCCCAACGCCGCGCCCACCGACAAGGTTCTGCACCTGTCCTTCCTGCAGGACCCGGGGCAGCCGCCGGACCCGGACATCTACTACGCGGGACAGGGTCTGTTGCTGACCACCAACACCTACGAAGGCCTGCTGCAATACAAGGCCGGTGTCGACAAGGCCGTCCTGGAACCGCTGCTGGCCACGAGCTGGACGGCGTCGCCGGACAACAAGGTGTTCACGTTCAAGCTCCGTGAGGGCGTCAAGTTCCACGATGGCACGCCGTTCACGTCGGCGGCGGTCAAAGCGTCGTTCGATCGCCGGGTGGCCGTCAACCAGGGCCCGGCCTACATGGTCAAGGACGTCGAATCGGTCACCACACAAGGGGATTACGACGTCACCATCACGCTGAAGGCGCCCAACTCGGCGTTCCTCGATTACCTGGCCTGTCCCTATGGACCCCGTATGCTCAGCCCCGAAGGACTGAAGAAGAATGCCGGCACGGACAACGCGCAGGGTTACCTGACCACTCACGATCTCGGGACCGGTCCGTTCACGCTGACCGACGCGCAGGTGGGCTCGCACTACGCGATGGCCGCCTTCCCCGACTACTGGGGCACCAAGCCGTATTTCGAGAAGGTCGAGCTTCCGGTCATCACCGACGTGTCGGCGCAGCAACTGCAGTTCAACAACGGCCAGGTGGCCGCGATCCTGCACGACCTGCCCTCCTCGGCGGTCCAGTCCTACCTGAACAACAAGGCGTTCGCCAACTACTCGCTGCCGACGATGATGTCGAACTACGCGTACATCAACCCGCGCAAGGGCATGATGACCGACGCCAAGAACCGGACCGCGGTGATGCAGGCGATCGACGTCGACGAACTGGTGAAGCAGACGTACTTCGGGCGCGGCAAGAAGGCCGAACAGATCTACCCGCCGAACATGATGGCCGCCGAATACGGCAAGCAGTCGGTCTCGCACGATACGTCTGCACTGTCCGCGATCGCCGGCAAGCTGCCTGCCGATCAGAAGACCGTGACCATCGGCTACGACTCGAGCAACCCCGATAACCAGTTGATCGGCAACCTGATTCAGACGCAGCTGGCCGCGGCTGGTCTGACCGCCAAGGTGCAGGCGTACCCGACGTCGGAGATCTACGGCTGGGTCGGCACCGACGGGCAGTCCGCGCCGGAGATCATGACCTATCTCGGTTGGCCCGATGCGCCGTCGCCGTACACCTGGGGCCATATCTCGTGGGATGCCGACGGTGGCCTGAACTTCTTCGGGTGCTCGGCGCCGCCCGTCACCGCGGCGCTGGCCGCGGGTCTGCCGACAGACTCGGAGGCCGACTTCTCCACGGCCGGTGTGGAAGCGGTCAAGACCGGCTGCTGGCTGAACATCGCCGACGTCAACGACTTCATGGTGGCCCAGCCCTGGCTCAAGGGCGTCGAACAGGCACACGTGGTCACCAACCCGAATTCACTGCGCCTGAACGCCCTTTCGGTCGGCTGATGTCCACTCTGGTCGGCAAGCCCGGGGTGCGGCGGATCATCCTGCTGACCCTGGGCTGGGAGGAGCTGCCGAAGTCGGTGTCGGTGTACGGGGCACCGCCGGAGGAGCGCATGCGGGAGCCGGTGCCCGGGGTGTTGCTGCAGACCGACGGCGGTTGGGTACTGCTCGACACGGGATTCAACACCGCGCTCGTACGGGACCCGGCGCTGTACCGGCGGTTCTTTCCGACCGTCGAGTACCGCCCGGTGCTGCCCGGACCGGGCGAGCCGATCGAGCAGCGGCTGGCGGAGGTCGGGGTGGATTTCGACGAGATCCACACCGTCGCCGTCAGCCACCTGCATCACGACCATGCCGGCGGGCTCAAGCTGTTCGCCGGCAAGGTCCCGGTGCACGCCCAGCGTCGTGAACTCGAGTACGGGCTGTCGAATCACCCTGAGCCTGAACGCAACGCGATCAATCGGATCGATTTCGACGACCCGAACATCGAGTGGCACCTGGCTGACGGGGAAGCCGAGATCGCCCCGGGCATCACCGCGGTGCCGACCTATGGGCACACGCCGGGGCATCAGAGCTTCGTCGTCGAACTCGACTGGTCGGTCGGCGGTGACGGCTTCGTGTTCGCCTTCGATGCCGCCGACCTCACGGAGAACATCGAACACGAGCTCGCCATCGGCGGGTTCATCGACGTCGACCCGCAGGACACGATCGAGCCGATCCGCCGACTCAAGAAGTTGGCCGCCGACAGGGGGTTTCAGCTGATTCCCGGCCATGATCCACACGTGTGGCCCGAGCTCACGGACCATTTCCATCACAGGTTCGGCGGGCTGTGATGGAGTGCGTGCTACGCGCCGACCGGGTGCTCGTCGACGGGCACCAGGCTCCCGCCGCGGTGGGGATCGACGGTGGTCGCATCGTCTTCGTGGGTGATGTCGACGCCGATTGCGCTGCGGTAGAGGACATCCGGTTGCCCGAATCGGTGGTGCTGCTCCCTGGTTTCGTCGACACGCATGTTCACATCAACGAACCGGGTACCGATTGGGAGGGCTTCGAGACCGCCACCGCCGCGGCGGCCGCGGCCGGGATCACCACCGTGGTCGACATGCCACTGGACTGCGACCCGGTGACCACCAGCGTCGCGGCCCTGAACACCAAAGAGGCCACGGCAGCGGGTAATTGCCACGTCGACGTCGGGTACTGGGGTGGCGTGGTGCCCGACAACCTCGACGATCTGGCCGACCTGGCACAGGCCGGGGTGCGCGGCTTCAAGTGCTTCCTCGCCGACTCGGGCAACCCGCATTTCCCGCACCTGAGCCCGGGACAGTTCCGGGATGCCATGCGGCGCATCGCCGAACTGGGGTCGGTGCTGCTGGTGCACGCCGAGAGCAACCGGGTGATCGACGCCGGGCCGGTGCCGGCGGGCCGGGAATACCGGTCGTTCCTGGCGTCGCGACCCGACGCCGCCGAAGACGATGCCGTGGCCCTGGTGATCGACGCGGCGGCGGCGACCGGGGCCCGCGCGCACATCGTGCACGTCTCCAGCGCCACAGTGTTGGCCCGTCTCGTCGAGGCCAAGCGCGCCGGGATACCGGTGACGGCCGAAACCTGCCCGCATTACCTGACATTCGCCGCCGAGGCAGTGCACGACGGTGGCACCGAATTCGCCTGCTGCCCGCCCATCCGGGATGGCGCCAACCGTGAACTGCTGTGGTCCGCGCTGCACGACGGCACGCTGGACCTGGTGGTGTCCGACCACTCGCCCTGCGCGCCGCGGCTCAAGGGGGACGGGGATTTCGGCCGGGCATTCGGTGGGATCAGCTCACTGCAACTGAGCCCGCGCGCAGTCTGGACGCAGGCCGCCGCACGCGGTTTCGGGCTCACCGACCTGAGCCGGTGGATGTCGCAACGGCCCGCCGCGCTGGCCGGTTACACCGACCGGGGCCGGATCGCCGTGGGCCTGCGGGCCGACCTGTGCGCCTTCGACCCGGGTGCCCTCGACACCGTGCGGGCGGCGACGCTGCGGCACCGTCACCCGGTGAGCCCATATGACGGTGTCACGTTGCGGGGTTCGGTCCTGCAGACCTGGGTTGCCGGCGTGCCGGCGTTGGTGGGGGAGCCGGCATGAGAATCCTGGTGCTCAACCCGAACACCTCGGCGGCCATGACCGCCGAGATCGCCGCTGCCGCGCGTGCCGCTGCGCATCCCGACACTGAGATCGTGTGCATGTCAACGTATTTCGGCTCGGCGGCAATCGACTCCGCCGCCGAGAGCTACCTTTCCGCGGTCGGGGTGATGGACCTGGTTGCCCGACTGACCCGGTCGGGCGACTTCGACTTCGACGCTGTCGTCCTCGCCGGATTCGGCGAGCACGGCCGCGACGCGCTCGCCGAGATGCTGACGGTGCCGGTGTTCGACATCGCCGAATGCGCCGCGCATGTCGCGCATCTGATCGGCCGGCGGTTCTCGGTGATCACCACGCTCGCCCGGTCGATCCCGCCCATCGAGGACCGGCTGCTGCTGGCCGGCCTGAACGCACACTGCGCCTCGGTACGGGCCTGCGGCCTCGGCACGGCAGCCGTGGACGCCGACCCCGCCGGCTCCGTGCAGGCGATTGTCGACGAGGCCGCACGCGCCATCAACGAGGACGGCGCCGACGTGATCTGCTTGGGGTGCGCCGGGATGGCGGGCGTGACGGCGGCGATCTCCGCCAAGCTCGGGGTGCCCGCGGTCGACGGGGTCGCCGCCGCGGTGGCCCTTGCCCAGGCGGTCGTCGGGTTGGGCCTGTCCACCAGCAAGGCCGGGGTGTTCGCGCCCGGACCGGACAACCCGCGCAGCCACTGGCCGCTGTCGGAGGCACTGGGCCGATGACCGACGTCGATCTCGCCTCGCGCCTCGTCGGCGGCAGCGTGGTGGCTGCCAGTGACGAATCCTTCGGATTCAAGGAGCGGCTCGTCGACCCGGCCGGACCCGCTTTCGTGCCCGGAACTTTCGACCTGCGCGGCGAAGTGGTGGACGGCTGGGAGACCCGCCGCCACGCCGGCCGGGCCGGTGACTGGGCGATCATCCGGCTGGGGACACCCGGCCGGCTGCGCACCATCGACGTGGACACCCGGTTCTTCGCGGGCAATCACCCGAGCGGCTGCGCGGTGGACGCCTGCGTGCTGGCGCGCACCGACGATCCGGCAGACCCCGCCGTGGCCTGGACGCCGATAGTGGAACCCACTGTGCTCAAGGCTGATTCGCACAATCTGCTGGCCGTCGCGGACCGCAGGCGGTGGACGCACCTGCGGCTGCGGTTGCAGTCCGACGGCGGCGTCGCCCGGCTGCGGGCGTACGGCGAGGTGGTGCCGGACCCCGCGTCCTGGAGCGATGTCACCGTCGAGGTGTCCGGCCTCGAAAACGGTGGCCGGGTCGAATGGTGCAGTGACAGCTTCTATTCCAGTGCCACGTCGCTGATCATGCCGAACCGGCCGCACAACATGGGCGACGGGTGGGAGGCACGCCGACGCCGTGACGTCGGACCGGACACCCATGACGCGGTGATCGTCTCGTTCGCCGCGCCCGCCGACCTGCGCCGCATCGAGGTCGACACCTCGTACTTCGTGTTCAACGCCAGCCTGGAGGTGTCGGTGCTGGGCAGCCGGAGCCATCCAGATCGGGAACACGGTTGGGGGATGGTCGCTTTCGACGTTCCGGTGCTGCCGCGGACGCGACTGCTCGCCGATGCGCGCCAGGTGTTCGCGGTCGACGTGCCCGACGTGGCGGCACTGCGCGTACAGGCCTACCCGGACGGCGGGATCGCGCGGGTGCGGGCAATAGGAGTGCCCACCGTCGACGGACTGCGGATGCTGCAGCACAACTGGGAGGAATCGTCGTGACACCACTGCTGACCGACTGCGCCGGCCTCTGGCGCCGCACGCTGCTGATCGAGGTCGACGGCACGCGCGACACCGCACCGGGGGTGCTGTGGCTGCAGAGCCTGACGGCCTACGTGGACTCCCGCGGCTTCGCGGGCACCCTGCACCAGGACGGCGACGTCTTCGAGTGGCATCGAGACTTCGACATCACCACGCCGGGCCCGCATCCCGACGCCGGCGTAATGCACTGGGAGGGTGACGTTCTCGTCGAGACCGGCGTGCATGAGCACTACATCGAGCACTGGGTCCGCGACTCCGGCGAAGCGGGGCCGACGGGCGCGCTGCACTTGTCCGGGCCCGCCGGAGCGTCGGCGCTACTGGTCCGGGTCGGCGCGATGTTCGGCTGGGCCGACGGCACTCAGGTGGTGCTCGGCACCGTGGGCGGCGACGAGCAGCGAGCCCTCGGTATCGATTTTGCCGGCATGACTTCTGTCGGCGACGAAATCCAGGCCAACGGCGTGCACTGGACGGTGGACAACTCGGAAGGGAATGTGAATTCATGAGTGGCGTAACGTCATTCACGTCGGTGCCGATCATCGACATCAGCGGATTGTCGTCACCCGAGCGTGCCGAGCAGCACCGCGTGGCCGCCGAGCTGGGCCGGGCGGCGGCCGACGTCGGCTTCTTCTACATCAGCGGCACCGGCATCGATGAGTCGTTGTTCAGCGCGATGCTGGCGGCGGTGAAGGAGTACTTCGCGCTGCCTGTGGAAGAAAAGATGCGCAACTACATCGGGCTGTCCCGCTGTCACCGGGGGTATGTGCCGGTCGGCGAGGAGGGCCTGGAGGGCACCGTCCCGGATCTGAAGGAAGCCTTCGACACCGCGCTGGATCTGCCCTCCGATGATCCGGATTACCTGGCCGGCAATCCCATGCTGGGCCCCAACGCGTGGCCGGACCTACCCGGCTTCGCCGACGCGGTGACCGCCTACTACCAGGCGGTGCTGGCCGTGGGGCAGCGGCTGCTGTGGGCGTTCGCCGTCGCCCTCGGTGAGGACCCCGAGGTCTTCTCCCGGCATGCCACCAAGACGCCGAGCCAGCTGCGGCTCATCCACTATCCGTACAACCCGGACGCCCACGACAGCATCGGGATCGGCGCGCACACCGACTACGAATGCTTCACCCTGCTCAAGCCGACGGCCCCCGGCCTCGAGGTGCTCAACGGCGTGGGCGAGTGGATCGACGTACCGCCCGTCGACGGGACGTTCGTCGTCAACGTCGGGGACCTGCTGGAGCTGTGGACCAACGGTGCGTTCGTGGCGACCAGCCACCGCGTCCGCAAGGTCGCCGAGGAGCGGTACTCGTTTCCGTTGTTCTTCAACGTCGACTACCACACCGAGGTGAAACCGCTGCCGCAG
Organism: Mycobacterium sp. SMC-21; assembly: GCF_045310825.1. Taxonomy (NCBI): domain Bacteria; kingdom Bacillati; phylum Actinomycetota; class Actinomycetes; order Mycobacteriales; family Mycobacteriaceae; genus Mycobacterium; species Mycobacterium sp. SMC-21. The sequence continues at coordinate 14,639 of NZ_JBJIAO010000013.1, forward strand.
TTCGCTTCGCCCGATGCCAAGCCCCGGCCGGCGCTGCGTGCGGGTGAGCACCTGTTCGCCCAGACCGCGCAGACGTTCGCCTATCTACGCCGGCGCATCGAGTCGGGCGAACTGGTGCTGCCCGACGGCTCGCTGGAATTGGGACAGTTCGGCCAGCAGGCGTTGCAGGGTGCGGGCTGACTAGTTGATGGGCGCGTTGAGCCAGTGCAGGTCGTCGAGCATGCCGCGGGCCGCCACGATGCCCTGACCGGTCTGCCACACCTCGTTGTTCACCACGAACACCCGGTTGTCGCGGGTGGCGGCGAGCTTCTTCCAGGCCGGGCCGTCGAGCAACGCGGTCGCCTTGTCCTTGGCCGCCGGTGACTCGAACGTCAGGTAGACGATGTCACCGTCGGCCGCCGAGAAATCGGTGCCGGGTCCCAGCTTCGAGATGTCGATCTCGCGGTAGGGCTTGTCGGTGAATCGTTGCGGCGCAGGGCGATCCGCGCCGATCCGGGCCAGCACGCTACCCGGGAAGTTGTTGGCGCCGAAGATTCGCAGGGTGCCCTCGGTCAGCTGCACCACCGACACCTGGAAATGCGAGGCGTCGTTCTGGCCGCCGACCTTGGTGGCGTCGGCGTTGAACCCGTCGACCAGCGCGCCCGCGGCGGCGCCGCGACCGGTCGCCGCCCCGACCATCCGCAGATCGTCCTGCCAGGCCGCGCCTGACGGCCCGGTGAGCACCGTCGGCGCGATCGCCGACAACGCGCCGTAGGTGTCCGATGTGGCCGACACCTGCGAGCCGATGATCAGGTCGGGGTTGGCGGCCTTGACCGCGGCCAGGTCGGGTGCGCCGCGGGTGCCGGCCGCCGGCACGTTGTGGATGACGGTGCCCAGGTATGACGTCTGGCCCGACGAATCCGTCGGGGTCGCCGCGGCGACCACACGGCCCTGCAGGCCCAGCGCGCACAGCGCATCGAGTGCCGTGCCCGAGAGCACGACGATGCGCTGCGGGTCGGCGTTGACGTCGGTGGCGCCGGCGGCGTGGTGCACCTGGCGGGTCGGGGGACCCTCGTCGAGCGCTGCCGGGGTGGGCGCGCACGAATCGTCGGGCCGGCGCTGGTTGCCCAGCACGCCCGCGGTGGCGATCCGGGTGGTGCTGGTGATGGGAGCCGAGTTCGCTGCCTGAGGTTCGCTGGTGTGTCCCGAACAGCCCGTCAGGACGGTCGCAGCCGTCGCGCACAGGGCGGTCAGAACCGCCGCGCTGGCGCTGGACAGCCGGGTACGGGGAGTCGGAAACTGCACGTGGCCGACGGTAACACCCGCGCGGCCGGGCCCAGATGAGGCGCGGTCGTGGGTGGCCGCGCCACGCCGGTGCCGGTGGCTGGTCCAGCCAATTACGACAGTTTGTAGGACCCTCGCCGCAAGGCTGTGCGATGGGGGATAAGATCACCGGCAGACAACATGGGATGCCCCGTGTGCTCGAACTATTCGCCCGGAACATTTGGAGGATCTGTTGGTAGCCGAAGCGCCCCCAATCGGAGAACTCGAGGCTCGTCGCCCGTTCCCGGAGCGTATGGGCCCCAAGGGCAACCTGATCTACAAGCTGGTGACCACGACCGATCACAAGCTGATCGGCATCATGTACTGCGTCGTCTGCTTCGTGTTCTTCTTCATCGGTGGCCTGATGGCGCTGTTCATGCGCACCGAGCTGGCCATGCCGGGACTGCAGTTCCTGAGCAACGAGCAGTTCAACCAGCTGTTCACCATGCACGGCACGGTGATGCTGCTGTTCTACGCCACCCCGATCGTGTTCGGCTTCGCCAACCTGGTGCTGCCGCTGCAGATCGGCGCCCCCGACGTGGCGTTCCCGCGTCTGAACGCCTTCTCGTTCTGGCTGTTCCTGTTCGGCGCCATGATCGCCATCGCCGGCTTCATCACCCCCGGTGGTGCCGCTGACTTCGGCTGGACCGCCTACTCGCCGCTGACCGACGCGATCCACTCGCCCGGTGCCGGTGGCGACCTGTGGATCGTCGGCCTGGCCGTCGGTGGTCTGGGCACCATCCTGGGTGCGGTCAACATGGTCACCACCGTGGTCTGCATGCGCTGCCCGGGCATGACCATGTTCCGCATGCCGATCTTCACCTGGAACATCCTGGTGACCTCGATCCTCGTGCTGCTGGCCTTCCCGCTGCTGACCGCCGCGCTGTTCGGCCTGGCCGCTGACCGCCACCTCGGCGCGCACATCTACGACCCCGCCAACGGCGGCGTCCTGCTGTGGCAGCACCTGTTCTGGTTCTTCGGCCACCCCGAGGTGTACATCATCGCGCTGCCGTTCTTCGGCATCGTCTCCGAGATCTTCCCGGTGTTCAGCCGCAAGCCGATCTTCGGTTACACCACCCTGATCTACGCGACGCTCGGTATCGCCGCCCTGTCGGTCGCCGTGTGGGCACACCACATGTACGCCACCGGCGCCGTGCTGCTGCCGTTCTTCTCCTTCATGACGTTCCTGATCGCGGTCCCGACCGGTATCAAGTTCTTCAACTGGATCGGCACCATGTGGAAGGGACAGTTGACCTTCGAGACGCCGATGCTGTTCTCGGTCGGCTTCCTGATCACCTTCCTCCTCGGTGGTCTGTCGGGCGTGCTGCTGGCCAGCCCGCCGCTGGACTTCCACGTGACGGACAGCTACTTCGTGATCGCGCACTTCCACTACGTGCTCTTCGGCACCATCGTGTTCGCCACCTACGCGGGCATCTACTTCTGGTTCCCGAAGATGACGGGCCGGCTGCTCGACGAGCGTCTGGGCAAGCTGCACTTCTGGCTGACCTTCATCGGCTTCCACACCACGTTCCTGGTGCAGCACTGGGTCGGTGACGAGGGCATGCCGCGTCGTTACGCGGACTACCTGCCCACCGACGGCTTCACCACGCTGAACGTGATCTCGACCATCGGTGCCTTCATACTGGGCCTGTCCACGCTGCCCTTCGTGTGGAACGTGTTCAAGAGCTGGCGTTACGGCGAGCCCGTCGTGGTCGACGACCCGTGGGGCTACGGCAACTCCCTGGAGTGGGCCACCAGCTGCCCGCCGCCGCGGCACAACTTCACCGAGCTGCCCCGGATCCGTTCGGAGCGCCCGGCGTTCGAGCTGCACTACCCGCACATGGTCGAGCGGATGCGTGCCGAAGCGCACATCGGTCGATCGCACCACTAGAAATCAGCCGACCCGCCCGCGCCTAAGGCGCGGGCGGTTCTGCGTTAGGGGACCTAACGGATGACGCAGGAAAGCAACTCACACGGGTCGGTGCTGATCACCGTCACCGGACTCGACCAGCCGGGCGTGACGTCGACGCTGTTCGGCGTGCTGTCGCGGCACAACGTCGAGCTGTTGAACGTCGAGCAGGTGGTCATCCGTGGCCGCCTGACGCTCGGCGTGCTGGTCGCGGTGCCTGCCGACGTGGCCGGCGACGTGCTGCGCGCCGATGTGCAGCAGGCCATCAGCGAGCTGGGGCTCGATGTCGCGATCGACAGCAGTGACGACCAGCCCGTCCTCACGGAGCCGTCGACCCACACCATCGTCGTGCTGGGCCGGCCCATCACCGCCGAGGCCTTCACCGTCGTCGCCCGCGAGGTGGCGGCGCTCGGGGTCAACATCGACTTCATCCGCGGTGTCTCCGACTACCCGGTGACGGGTCTGGAACTGCGGGTGTCGGTGCCCCCGGTGGGCGGGGCCTACGCGCAGCTGCAGACCGCGCTGGCCCGCGTCGCGGTCGACGAGGGCGTCGACATCGCCCTCGAGGACTACAGCCTGGCCCGGCGGGCCAAGCGGCTCATCGTGTTCGACGTCGACTCGACACTGATCCAGGGCGAGGTCATCGAGATGCTGGCGGCGCGCGCCGGCGCCGAGGCCAAGGTCGCGGCCATCACCGAAGCCGCCATGCGCGGCGAACTGGACTTCGAGGAGTCGCTGCGGGAGCGGGTGGCCACGCTCGCCGGCCTGCCGGCCGAGGTGGTCGACGAGGTCGCCGACCAGATCGAGCTGACCCCGGGCGCCCGGACCACGCTGCGTACGCTGCGCCGGCTGGGTTACCACTGCGGTGTGGTGTCGGGCGGGTTCCGTCAGGTGATCGAGCCGCTGGCCGAGGAACTGATGCTCGACTTCGTGGCGGCCAACCACCTCGAGATCGTCGACGGCAAGCTGACCGGCCGGGTGACCGGCCCGATCGTCGACCGTCCGGGCAAGGCCAAGGCGCTGCGCGACTTCGCCAACCAGGCCGGTGTGCCCATGGAGCAGACCGTCGCGGTCGGCGACGGCGCCAACGACATCGACATGCTGTCGGCGGCCGGCCTCGGCGTCGCGTTCAACGCCAAGCCCGCGCTGCGGGAGGTCGCCGACGCGTCGCTGAGCCACCCGTACCTGGACACCGTGCTGTTCATCCTCGGCATCACGCGTGGCGAGATCGAGGCTGCCGACGCGGTCGACGGTGTGGTGCGGCGGGTGGATATCCCGTAGCGATTCGCCGGCGACGGCACACCGCAGCCGCTGTCGCGTTACAGTGGTGACTATTGATATTGATTTGCTGCGTAAGCGTGTGGGAGATGGTGACATGAAGCGTGCGGTTCTGGTTGGTGTGAGTGCTGTCGCGTTGGTCGCCGGCCCCTTGTCGGTCGTCTCGGTGACGGCGGCCGCGCCGGCCTACGCGTGCCCCTGGGGGACCGTGCCGAGCCACTTCGAAGGCGTGTGCGTCAAGGGCACGGCCAATGGCAGCGGCCCGCAGGCGGTGCCGCCGCAGACGTCCAACAGTGGGACGGGCGCGCAGATCACCCAGTCGGTCGGCGGCCTGCAGACGGTCAACGGCATTCCCTGCACGCCCGAGCACATCGGCACCTGCATCGGCCTGATCCAGAGCCAGCAGTAAGTTTCCGGCCCGCCTCAGACGACGAGGGCGTGCGCGTCCGGAGTACCCGCGCCGGTGACGCCGCGCCACGCCTGAGCGAGCACCGCCACCGACTGGTGCAGGCGCTCATCGGGCTGGGTGAAGGGCACCCGGATGAAGCGCTCCAGCGTGCCGTCGACCCCGAACCGCGGCCCCGCCGGGATGACGAGTCCCATCCGGGACGCCGCCGCGGACAGCGCTGAACTCATGGGTGCGGGCAGCCGCATCCACATCGACATGCCGCCGTGGCACGGGCTGGCCGTCCAGTCCGGAAGTTGTTCCTGCAGAAGCGAACTCACCAACTCGCGCCGGGCGCGCAGCATGTCGCGCCGGGCGGGCAGCACGGTGTCGGCCTGCCGGAGCAGGTCGGCCGACGCCAGTTGTTCGACGATGGCGGTGCCGAGGTCGATGGTCGGCCGCACCGCGGCGATGGCGGCCAGCGTGGACCGTTCGGCGCGAATCCAGCCGACCCGCAGGCCACCCCAGAACGACTTCGACATCGAGCCGACGGTGATCACCAGGTCGCGGCGGCTCTCCAGGTAGGAGGCCAGCGGCGGCGGCAGCGGCTCGTCCAGCCAGATGTCGCAGATGGTTTCGTCGATGATGGTGCGGGTCCGGGTCTCGGAGATGATGCGGGCGAGGCGCTCGCGCCCGGCGGCCGGCAGGCTCAGCCCGGTCGGGTTGTGGTTGTCGACGATCAGGTAGGCCAGCGTGGGGGCCAGTTGCCGCATGGCGGCCTGTACGGCATCCAGTTCCCAGCCGTCTTCGGCCATGCTCACGGGCACCGGCCGGGCGCCGGATGCCGCGATGAGCGAGATGGCGCCGTGGTACGTCGGCTGCTCGATCAGTACCCGGTCGCCTGGGCGGGCGTAGGTGGCCAGCACGAGATTGATCGCGTGCAGCGCCCCGGTGGTCACCATGATCTCGTCCGGATCAGTGGGAAGCCCTCTGGCGCAATATCTTTCGGCGATGGCCTGGCGAAGCTCGGCGACGCCGGTGAGTTCGATGCCGAGGTCGTGCAGGTGCGGCGCCACGCGCTGGGCGGCGCGCGCGAAGGCCTCGAGGGTGGCGGCCGCCGGCGCCGAGGGCGCGGCATCGGCCAGGCTCAGCGTGCCGGTCCTGACAATGGGCGCCGGACTGGCCGTGAGCGCCGTGGGCGGCAGGGCCGTGGTGCTGCGGGCGCCGCGGCGGGCGTTGAGGTAGCCGTCCTCGCGCAGCTGGGCATAGGCCGCGGTGACGGTGGTGCGGGAGACCCGCAGCGCGTCGGCCAGTGCGCGCTCGCTGGGATACCGGGCGCCGACGGGGAGCCGGCCGTCGACGATGAGCAGGCGGATGGCATCGGCCAGGCCCAGATAAGCGGGGCCGCTCAGGCTGGACGTGCGCCAGTTGCCCAATTCGCGTGCCAGAAGGACTTCGTCCAGTGATCTGGCTGACATCTCGATCGACATTGAAGCCAGTATCGGCCAACTGGCTATTGAATAGCAAGCCAGTTGGCCGGAAAACTGGTGTCATGCGAACGAACTGGCTATCAAAACTGGCTGAGAAGCGTGCCCGGTCGCGGCGTGACAACCGCGCCGATATCCGTGATCTGGATGCCGCCCGGGTGCGTCACGAACTGGACGCCATCCGCGCTCGCTTCCAGGACCACCGGTGACGGCAGCGGCCAAACGCGTCAGTGGGACCGGCCTGACAATCCGCTCGGTGCTGCTGCTGGCGGGGCTGAGCGGTTACGGCCTGTCGATGGCACTGTTCGTGCGGGCCGGCCTGGGCCTGGACCCGTGGGACGTCTTCCATCAGGGCCTGGCCAAGCACACCGGGCTGACCATCGGCGGCGCCACGGCGCTCGTCGGCGTCGTGGTGCTGCTCGGCTGGATCCCGCTGCGGAACCGGCCGGGCGTCGGCACCGTCGCGAACGTCATCGTCATCTCCGTCGTGGTCGACGCCGCCCTGATGGTGCTGCCGCAGCCGGCGACGCTGCCGGTGCGCACCGCGATGATGGTCGGCGCCGTGGTGCTCAACGCCGTGAGCACCGTGATGTACATCGGTGCCGGGATGGGGCCGGGACCACGCGACGGACTGATGACCGGGCTGGTGGCCCGGACCGGATGGTCGGTGCGGCTGGTCCGCACCGGCATCGAGGTGACGGTGCTGGCCACCGGCTGGCTCCTCGGCGGCACCGTCGGCGTCGGAACCGTCGTGTACGCCTTGGGGATTGGGCCGCTGGTGCAACTGGTGCTGCGGTGCACCCCGAGCCGCTGGCTGGCGGCCAGCGGATGGGCGCACGTGGTGGGGGACCGGGCCGCCGAACCGGCCGTGGCTACGATGAGCGAGTGCCCGGCGCCCTCAACGACAACCTCGTAAAGCCAGATGGCCCGCCCGACTCCGACCAATTGATCGACTCCGTCGACGACGACCTGTTGATCGAATTCTCGGGCGTCACGCTGCGCCGGGGCGGTGCCACCCTCGTCGGCCCGATCGATTGGTCGGTGGAACTCGATGAGCGGTGGGTCGTTCTCGGTCCCAACGGCGCGGGCAAGACGTCGCTGCTGCGCATGGCCGCCGCCGTCGAGCATCCGTCGACGGGCACGGCGTTCGTGCTCGGCGAGCGGCTGGGCCGCACCGACATGTCCGAGCTGCGGTCGCGGATCGGGCTCAGCAGTTCGGCACTGGCGCAGCGGATACCCGACGACGAAGTGGTGCGCGACCTGGTGGTCTCCGCCGGTTATGCCGTGCTCGGCCGGTGGCGCGAACAGTACGACGACGTCGACTACAACCGGGCGCTGGACACGTTGGAGAGCATCGGCGCCGAACACCTCGCCGACCGTCGCTACGGCACCCTGTCCGAGGGTGAGCGCAAGCGGGTGCTGATCGCGCGGTCGCTCATGACCGACCCGGAGCTGCTGCTGCTCGACGAGCCGGCGGCCGGACTGGACCTCGGCGGGCGGGAAGAACTCGTGGCCCGGCTGGCTGATCTGGCCGCCGACGCCGACGCACCCGCCTCCGTGCTGGTCACCCACCACGTCGAGGAAATCCCGGAGGGCTTCACGCACTGCCTGCTGCTCTCCGAGGGGCGGGCGATCGCTTCCGGGCTGCTGCCCGACGTGCTCACGTCCGAGAATCTCTCCCAGGCCTTCGGTCAGTCGATCGCCCTGGAGTACATCGACGGGCGGTACTTCGCCCGTCGTACCCGCAGTCGCGCGGCGCACAGGAGGCGTATATGACCGAACTCGACCCCCTGCATCCCAGGCCGGCCGCGACCGTGATGCTGGTGCGCGACGGCGCGCCCGGCATCGAGGTCTTCCTCATGCGCCGCACCATGTCGATGGCCTTCGCCGGCGGCATGACGGTGTTTCCCGGCGGTGGGGTCGACGAGCGCGATCGCGATGCCGACATTGCCTGGACCGGACCCGACCGCACCTGGTGGGCCGAGAAGTTCGGCGTCGACCCGGTGCTGGCCGGCGCGCTGGTGTGCGCCGCCGCCCGCGAGACCTTCGAGGAATCCGGGGTGCTGTTCGCCGGGCCGGCCGACGATCCGGACGGCATCGTCTCCGACGCGACCGTCTACCACGAATCCCGGGCCGCGCTGGAAAGCCGTGAACTGTCGTTCGGGGAGTTCCTGGCCCGCGAGAAGCTGGTGCTGCGCGCCGACCTGCTGTGGCCGTGGGCCAACTGGATCACCCCCAAAGAGGAACGCACCCGCCGCTACGACACGTTCTTCTTCGTCGGTGCCCTGCCGGCCGGCCAGCGCGCCGACGGCAACAACACCGAGAGCGACCACGTCGCGTGGCGTACGCCCACCGCCGCGCTGGAGGAGTTCGCGGCCGGACATTCCTTCCTGCTGCCGCCCACGTGGACGCAACTGAGCTCACTGGACGGCCGCACGGTCGGCGAGCTGCTCAAGGACGAACGGAAGATCGAGCCGATCGAACCGGTGCTCACCATGGGCGAGGGCACGTGGGACATCGAATTCTTCGATGCCGAGCGGTACAAGGCGGCACGTGCCGGTAGGGCGCAGTGATGACGAAGCGTGAGTTCGCCGCGGAATTCGTCGAAATCCACGTCACCGACGGCATCGGGACCCTGCTGCTGGCCCGGCCGCCGCGCAATGCGCTGACCCGCCAGATGTGCCGGGAGGTCGCCGCGGCCGCCGAGGAGTTGGGCCAGCGGTCCGACGTCACCGCCGTCATCGTGTACGGCGGCCACGAGGTCTTCTGCACCGGTGACGACGACCACGAGACCAGCACCCTCGATGCGGCCGAGGCCCGCGTCGCGGGCGCGGTGTGCCGTGCCGCGGTCGACGCCGTCGCCGCCATTCCGCGGCCCACCGTCGCGGCCGTCACCGGCTACGCGCTGGGCAGTGGCCTGACGCTGGCGCTCGCGGCCGACTGGCGCATCAGCGGCGACAACGTGAAGGTCGGGTCGACCGAGATCCTGTCGGGCCGGGCACCGGCCGAGGGCGCCGCGGCGCGGCTGGCGGCGGCCGTCGGCGACAGCCGGGCCAAGGACCTGGTGTTCAGTGGCCGGTTCGCGGGTGCCGAGGAGGCCGTGGCCCTAGGTCTGGTCGACCAACTCGTGGCGCCCGACCACGTCTACGACGAGGCGCACAAGTGGGCGCGCAGGTTCCTCGACTCGTCGCCCGAGGCGCTGGCCACAGCAAAGGCAGCGTTCGCGGTTCGCTGAACCCGTGCTCAGCGGGTGAACAGAACCGTGGATGTGAACTCCCGGTGACGGGGCAGTTAGGCTGACCTGCATGACGAGTACCGACCAGACGTCCGAGGTCGCCGCAGCCGACGCTGCCGCCAAGGTATCCGAGGTAGTTGACCAGGCACCCAACCCGCATGCGACGGCCGAGCAGGTCGAGGCGGCCCGCCACGACACCAAGCTGGCGCAGATCCTGTACCACGACTGGGAAGCCGAGAGCTACGACGACAAGTGGTCGATCTCGTACGACCAGCGGTGCATCGACTACGCCCGCGGTCGCTTCGACGCCATCGTCCCCGACGAGGTCCAGCGCCAGCTGCCGTATGACCGCGCCCTCGAGCTCGGTTGCGGCACCGGCTTCTTCCTGCTGAACCTGATCCAGGCCGGCGTCGCGCGCCGCGGCTCGGTCACCGACCTGTCCCCGGGCATGGTCAAGGTGGCCACCCGCAACGGCAAGGCCCTCGGTCTGGACATCGACGGCCGTGTCGCCGACGCGGAGGGAATTCCCTACGAGGACAACACCTTCGACCTCGTCGTCGGACACGCGGTGCTGCACCACATCCCCGATGTGGAGCTGTCGCTGCGCGAGGTCGTCCGCGTGCTCAAGCCGGGCGGCCGGTTCATCTTCGCCGGTGAGCCCACCACCGTCGGCAATTTCTACGCCCGTCGCCTGGCCGACCTGACCTGGAAGACCACCGTCGCGGCCATGAAGCTGCCGGGCCTGGCGTCCTGGCGCCGGCCGCAGGAGGAGCTCGACGAGAACTCGCGCGCCGCCGCGCTCGAGTGGATCGTCGACCTGCACACCTTCGAGCCCGCCGACCTGGAGCGCATGGCGACCAACGCCGGTGCGGTCGAAGTCGCCACCGCCAGTGAGGAATTCACCGCCGCCATGCTGGGCTGGCCGGTGCGGACCTTCGAGTCGACGGTGCCCCCGGGCAAGCTCGGCTGGGGCTGGGCCAAGTTCGCCTTCGGCGGCTGGACCACGCTCAGCTGGTTCGACGCGAACGTGTGGCGCCACATCGTGCCGAAGGGCTGGTTCTACAACGTCATGATCACCGGGGTCAAGCCGTCCTGACGGACCCCGCGCCCCTGACGCTCTGACGTGAGCGGCTATGCCTTCACACTCGACGATGTCGCCTACCTGACCGGACCCGGTCAGGAGGCGCTCGCCGAGGTGGCCGCCCGGCCCCTGACCGATGCCCACCGGGTATCCGACATCGCCTGGGCGCGTTCGCGTTTCGGTGACCGTGCGGCGGTTCTGGTCGAGACCGTGCTGCTGCGGCGCCGGGCCGTCGCCAAACTGGCCGAGCTGGGCGACGTCACCGGCTGGCTGTTCACCGACGAGGCGCTGCAGCAGGCCACGGCCGGGGCCGTCGCCGTTCATCGGGCGCGGCGGTTGTCCGGCCGCCTCGTGCACGATGCGACGTGTTCCGTCGGGACAGAACTTGCCGCGCTGAGTAATTCGGCTGATTCGGCGTCGCATCTCGTCGGCAGCGACCTGGACGCGGTCCGGCTGGCCATGGCGCGCCACAACGTGGGCGACCGTGCGTTGCTGTGCCGGGCGGACGCGCTCCGCCCGATCACGCGGGACGCGGTGGTGGTCGTCGACCCGGCGCGGCGCAGTTCGGGGCGCCGCAAGTTCGACCCCCGCGATTACGCCCCGCCGCTCGACGAGCTGCACGAGGTCTACCGGGGCCGCGACCTGGTGGTGAAATGCGCTCCCGGCGTCGATTTCGGCCAACTGGCCGAGCTGGGATTCAGCGGCGAGGTGCAGATCACGTCGTTGGCCGGCAGCGTCCGGGAGGCCTGTCTGTGGTCACCGGGGCTGGCGCCATCCGGCGTCACGCGCCGGGCCACGGTGCTCGACAAGAACGGCCAGGTGGCCGAGGAATTCACCGATGCCGACCCCGGCGACTGTCCCGCGGGGCCCGCGGGGCGCTGGATCGTCGACCCCGACGGCGCGGTGGTGCGGGCCGGTCTGGTGCGCCACTATGCGGCGCGGCACGGCCTGTGGCAGCTCGACCCGGCGATCGCGTACCTGTCTGGCGACGAGTTGCCGAGCGGCACAAGGGGTTTCGAGGTCATCGAGCAGATCGCCTACAACGAGAAGCGGCTCCGGCAGGCGCTGTCCGCGCACGGGGCGTCGGCCGTCGAGATTCTGGTGCGCGGCGTCGACGTCGACCCGGATGCGTTGCGCGCCAAGCTGAAGCTGCAGCGCTCGGGTGCGCAACTCTCGGTGGTGATCACGCGCATCGGTGCGGGCGCCGCCGCCCGGCCGACGGCCTTCATTTGCCGGCCGTCGCGCTGAATCGCCAGGTCGCAGTTCATGGCCGGGACGGGTAGGGCCGACAGGTACGCTGGAACCGGCGGCGACGTGCCGCCATTTCTTGATCCCTGGAGGATTCACCAGATGCGCCTTCCCGCACTCGCCGCAGTGATCGCTGCAACAGGGGCGGTCGGTTGGCTCGGCATGCCTCTTGCGGCCGCGACCCCGGCGAAATGCCCGGAGCTGGGCGGCGTCGTCGACGGCTCACGGATGTGTCAGATTCGCGACACCACCCGCGGCTACGCGCTCAACATCAGCTATCCCATCGACTACCCGGATCAGCAGGCCGTGGTCGACTACATCACGCAGACCCGCGACGGGTACGTCAACGTCGCGAAGATGCCCGGACCGCACGAGACCTCGTACGAGCTGGACACCACCGCGACGCAGTACACCGCGGCGATCCCGCCCCGGAACACCCAGTCGGTCGTGTTCAAGACGTTCCAGGATGTCGGCGGTGCGCATCCGCAGACCTTCTACAAGACGTTCACGTGGGACCTGGTCCAGCGCAGGCCGATCACCATCGACAATCTGTTCGTACCTGGCGCACAACCTTTTCCGGTGATCCTGCCGCTGGTTCAGGGCGAACTGATCCGCCAGTCAGCGCAGCCGGTGCTGATGCCGCCGGCCGCCGGGCTGGATCCGGAGACCTACCAGAACTTCGCGATCACCAACGACTCGCTGATCTTCTTCTTCAGCCAGGGACAGGTGCTACCGGAATCCGCCGGCGCGGTGCAGGTGACGGTGCCGCGAGCGCCTATCGAGTCCATGCTCGCCTAGGGATTTGTGCACGATTTTCCGCGCCGGCCGCGGAAAATCGTGCACAAATCCCTGATCAGGCTGGGGCGAACGCGTAGACCTGGCCGTCGCTCGTCGCGGTGATGACGCGCTTGTCGTGCCCGACGGACACCCCGACCGGCCAGCCCGTGGCGCCCGGCAGCGGATAGCTGTTCACGGTGTGGCCGTCGGCGGGGGAGAAGACGACCAACGCCTGGCCGGCCTGGCCGTCCCGGACCACCACGTACCCGACGTCGGTGCCGGCGCGCGTGGCCGTCGTCAGCGGCTCGACGTCGCTGCGCGTCCACGCCACCTCACCCTTGTCGCCCTTGTCCTTGACCGCGGTGAGCTTGGTCTGCGGCCCGCCGCCGGCGACCACCAGACCGTCCGGCGTCACCGACGGCGGCGTCTGCGGCTGGAAGCCGAGGTTGACCGACCACTTGGCCTTGCCGTCGGCGGAATTCACCGCCCAGAGGTGCTGGTCGCGGCCGTTGACGTAGACGGTCTTGCCGTCGGCCGACAGCACCGGGCTGGCGATGGGGCCGCCTCCGACCGCGGTGCTGCTCCATTCGCGGGTCAGCAGCGGCGTCTGACCCTCGTGGTAGCGCAGCCCGACGAGGGCCGGGGCATCGGTGCCCGGCTGCCACAGGCCCAGGACGACCATGTCGGTGTCAGGGGAGTAGGCGGGCGCCGCCGAGATGGGGCAGGCCGCTCTGGCGGGCTGGCAGTCGGCCAGGCCGCGCGCCGAGTCGGCGGGGTCGACGCCGCTGACGAGGTCCAGCGGCGCGCCGATGGTCTGCCCGCGGTGCGCGTCGAACACCAGTACCTGGCCCAGATGCGTCACCACGAGGAGCTGACCGGGCGACAGGATGCGCGGTGTCGTCGGCATCCCGATCACGGGCTGGCGCCAGCGGATCCACTGCGTCGGCGGGAACGACATGATCGCGCCGGGCTGGCCGACGTACATGTTGTCGAAGCCGTCGAACAGGGGACTGGACATGCCGCCGCCCTGCCACAGCCGGGTGCACCAGCGCTGGCGGCCGTGCTGGTCGCTTTCCCACACCATCAGGGAGCAACCATTGGCCGACTGCGCGTTGATGGCCAGATAGCTGCCGGAGCCGAGGATCACCTGTGCGCCGATGTTTCCCTTGGCCGAGCGGGCCCAGTCCTGCTTCAGGCTGCTTGCCCCGGCCAGCGCGGTGTAGCTGCTGTTGGCGGCGTCGCCGTACTGCGCGGGCCAGCCGTCCGAGGGGTGTGCCTTGACCCAGGAGTCGGTGTTGCCGCACCCGGCAACAGTCAGCGTGACCGCGGCAACAGCAACGGTGGCGAGGCGGCGGATTCGGTGTGCAGGCATCGAGTCCCGAGACTAGCCCGAGACACGCGAATGTCCGATTTCGCCTCGCGTAGGCTTTCCGGCCATGACGACGATGTGGGGCGCACCGATTCACAAACGATGGCGGGGTTCGCGGCTGCGCGATCCGCGGCAGGCGCGGTTCCTCACCCGTGAGTCGCTGAAGTGGGTGCTCGACAACAAGGCCTACACCCCGTGGTACCTGGTGCGGTACTTCCGGCTGCTCAAGTTCAAGCTGGCCAACCCGCACATCATCACGCGTGGCATGGTGTTCCTGGGCAAGGGTGTGGAGATCCAGTGCACGCCCGAGCTGGCGCAGATGGAGATCGGCCGCTGGGTCCACATCGGCGACAAGAACACCATCCGCTGCCACGAGGGCTCGCTGCGGTTCGGTGACAAGGTGGTGCTGGGACGCGACAACGTCATCAACACCTACCTGGACATCGAGATCGGCGAGTCGGCGCTCATGGCGGACTGGTGCTACGTCTGCGACTTCGACCACAAGATGGACAGCATGGAGCTGCCGATCAAGGACCAGGGCATCATCAAGGGCCCGGTGCGGATCGGGCCGGACACCTGGATCGCCGCCAAGGTGACCATCCTGCGCAACACCAGCATCGGCCGCGGCTGTGTGCTCGGCGCCCACGCGGTGGTCAAGGGCGAGATTCCGGACTTCTCCATCGCGGTCGGCGCCCCGGCTAAGGTGGTCAAGAACCGCAAGCTGGACTGGGAGACCTCGGCCGCCGAACGCGAGGAACTCGCCCGGGCCCTGGCCGACATCGAGCGCAAGAAGAGCTCCCGGTAGCTCAGCTCATGTAGTCGAGCGTCGTCATCATGCCCGCCTCCTGGTGATAGGCGTTGTGGCAGTGCAGCATCCACTCACCGGGGTTGTCGGCGACGAGTGTGACGGTGAGCTTCTGCCTGGGCAGCACGATCAGCGTGTCCTTGCGCGGCCCGCGCCGGCCGTCGGCCTGCAGCACCTGGAACGTGTGCCCGTGCAGGTGCATCGGATGCCACATCGTCGTCGAGTTGGTGAAGGTCATGGTGGCGCGCTGTCCCTGCCGGACGGTTAGCGCCGTGCGGTTGTCGAAGCCCCGCCCGTTGATGCCCCAGTCGTACTTCATCATCGACCCGGTGAGTTCCGCGGCCAGCGTGACGTCCGGCGTGATGGGGCCGAGGTCGACGGCGCCGGTGGCCGTGAAGTCGGCGACGGTGCCGATCTTCCGGTTCAGCTCCGCGGGGCGGAACGCGGCGTCCGGCGCGGTGCCGGCGCCGGTGGAGAGGATGGCGCGCGCGGAGCTGTCCTTGCCCTCGGCCACCGCCACCAACGGGAAGACGCCGTCGCCCGCGGTGACGACGACGTCGTAGCGCTCGCCCATACCCAGCAGCAGTGCGTCCACGTCCACCGGGTCGACGGGGAAGCCGTCGGTGTGCGTGACGGTCATGCGGTGGCCCGCCAGTGCGACCCGGAACGCGGTGTCGGCGCCGGCGTTGATGATGCGCAGCCGGATGCGCTGACCCGGCTTGGCGTTGAAAACCGTTGGTGCGGCGGGAATCCGGCCGTTGGCGAGGAAGTAGGGGTACTTGACGTCGCCGGCGTCGCCGCCGAGTAGCGGGCTCGTCGCCATTCCCGCCATACCGGGCATGTCACCCATGCCGCTCATGTCGTGGCCGCCCATGTGTCCCATGCCGGCCATCGCGCGCAGGCCGTCGTAGATCTGCTGGGGCGACTTACCGGCACCCGAGGTCCAGTCATCAAGGACCACAATCCATTCCGCGTCGTAGCGGCCGCGCTCCGCGGGATCGTCGATGACGACCGGCAGGTACAGCCCGTGGTCCGCGTCGAGGCCGGTGTGCGGATGTGCCCAGTAGGTGCCGGCATGCGGGGCCGAGAACGTGTACGTGAAGTCGTTGCCGGGCTTGATGTTCGGCGTCGCGGGTGCCGCGCCGTCCATGTCGTTGCGCAGGGCGATGCCGTGCCAGTGCACCGACGTGTCATGGTCGAGCCCGTTGGACACGCGGACCGACAGCTCGTCGCCCACCGACGCGCGGATCAGCGGGCCCGGTGCCTGATCGCCGTACGCGAGGGTCTGCACCGTGACACCGCCGAGGTCGACGGTGGCCGGCTGCGGGCGCAGCGCCACCGAGACGGTGCGCCCGGTGTGCGGGCGGGCGGCCTCGGCAGCGGCGATGGCCTTCTGGTCGATACCGCCGGCCGCGGCGGGCATCTTGCTACACGCGGCGACGCCGGCGAGCGCGGATGCGCCCGTGACGGCGGAGGCGATCAGGAAACTACGGCGAGTGAACACCCTGCCGTTTGTACCCCCGGGGGGTATATGCGTCAAGGGTCGAAAGTCCGCAAGTCAGCACAAAACTGTCCCTCTTCCAGGGAAAAGGGACAGTTCTATGGATTTGCGGTGAGGAGCTCTCAGCCGCGGTCGGGCAGCGGGCGCTCCACGATGGGACGACGCGCGTGCGGCAGTCGCTCGCCGCGCTTGGCGGCCAGGTAGACATCCGCGGTCTCGGCGGCCACGGTCTGCCACGAGAAGTCGTGGTTCAACCGGTCACGTGCGGCGAGGGCGCGCTGCTGCGCACCCGCGGGGTCGTCGAGCACCTTGCGGACCGCGGACGCCAGTGCGCCGACGTTGCGCGGCGGGCAGGAGACGCCGGTCTTGCCGTTGATCACCGCTTCGCCGAGCCCGCCGACGTTCGATGTCACCAACGGCGTCCCGGCCGCGGCGGCTTCCAGCGCCACGATGCCGAACGGCTCGTAGTGGCTCGGCAGGACTGCGGCGTCGGCCCGGTGCAGCAGCTCCAGTAGCCCTGAATGATCCACGCGGCCAACGAAATTCACGGCCTTCGTGACCTTGGCCTTGCGGGCTTCCTCGACCAGCCACTCGTACTGCGTGCCGTCACCGGCGACGGTCAGCGTGGTGCCGGGGTGGGTCCGCCGGATGCGCGGCAGCGCGGCGATGACGTCATGAACGCCCTTCTCGTACTCCAGCCGGCCGACGAACAGCAGCTCGGCCGGGCCGTCGTGCTTGCGGCGCATGGCGAACGGCCAGCCGGCGGTGTCGATGCCGTTGCAGATGACGCTCACGTCGGGCAGCTCGGGTCCGAACAGCTCGGTGATCTCCTCGCCCATGGACACCGAGCAGGTGATCAGCGAGTCGGACTCGTGCACGAGCCACGATTCCAGCGAGTGCACCTGGCGGCTCACCGGGCCGGAGAGCCAGCCGGAGTGCCGGCCGGCCTCGGTGGCGTGGATGGTGGAGACGAGTGGCACGTCGAAGAACTCGGCCAGCGTGACGGCGGGGTGGGCGACCAGCCAGTCGTGCGCGTGTACGACGTCCGGGGTCCAGTCGCGCAGGCTCAGTCCGGCGCGGATCATGGCGTGGCCCATGGCCAGGGTCCAGGCCATCATGTCGGTGCCGAAGGTGAACTCGTTCGGATCGAGGGCCGCCGAGATCACCCACACACCCTCGTGCACCTCGTTGGTGGTGGGGTGCGTGCTGGGGTCGGTGCCCGCGGGGCGACGACACAGCACCACGACCTCGTGGCCGACGGCCGCGAGCTCGACGGCCAGATGGTGGACGTGGCGTCCGAGGCCGCCGATCACCACGGGTGGGTACTCCCACGAGACCATGAGGATTTTCATCGTTGCCTTCTGCTCTTCGCGCAAGCGCTCATCGGTGCACTCGGCTCTTCGCGCAAGTGCTCATCGCGGCAACCTCCGCGCGTCCAGGGCGCCGAACAGTCCGTCGGCGCGGTTCCAACCTTCCGCGAGTTTCTGGGCCTGATCGCGTCGTCCAGACGCGAGGGCACCGGCGATCTCCCGGGTGGCGTGCGCGTGCAGGTGCGCGCGATAGCGAGCATATTCCGCCGCGGTGTCTTTGCTCACCATGAACGGCCAGTCGCTCGAGACGGTCAGCAGGGCTTCCCGCAGGATCTGGTCGGCCACGCGGTCACGTGCCGGGTACGCCGAATCCTGTGCGAGCACCTTGTCCACCGTGGTCAGCGCGGTATCCACGACCTCGGCGTTGAGCGTCACGAAGTCGGCGACCTGCTCGCCGGACCAGACCTGCCAGTCCTTGCCCGAACCCCAGGAACTGGGCGGCAGTTCGACGGGGGAGCCGACGAAGCCGCCCGCGATCGCGTCCGACAGGGTGCCGACCCGGACACCGGCGGCCGGCAGCGCGCGCAATACCCGGCCCAGCCACTCCGGTCCCTCGTGCCACCAGTGCCCGAACAGCTCGGTGTCGAAAGCGGCGACGACGTGGGCCGGGCGGCCGGTGCGCTCGGACTCCGAGAGCAGTCGGCGCCGCACGGTGTTCACGAAATCCGCGACGTGCGCGTCGATGGCGGCGGTGGCCCGTTCCGGTTCGTACGGCGCCTTGGACTCCGACGGGATGGTGCGTCCGGTGACGCGGGCCGGCTTGAGGCCGGTCAGGTGGTCGTAGGTGTGGAAGTCGCGGTAGGCCGGGTGCCCCGGGTAGCCGGACTTGGGCGACCACACGCGGTAACTGACCTGCAGGTCGCGACCGAAGGCGACGACGTCCGACTCGCCCACGGGACGGCCGAGCGCGGTGTCGCCGTGCAGCGACGGGCCGTCGACCATGAAGTGGGTGACGCCGGCGGCGGCGTAGCCGGCCTCCATGCCGGGGGCGTAGGCGCATTCGGGCGCCCAGATGCCGCCGGGGGTGTGCGCGAAGCGGGCGCCGGCGTCGGCCAGGCCCTCGCGCAGCGCGAACTCGCGCAGCCGGGGGTTGAGCAGCGGCTGGAACGGATGCGACAGCGGGCCGCCGAGCAGTTCGATGGTGCCCGCGCCGATGAGCTGCCGCAGCACCGGGCTGCCGCCGTGCTGCCAGTGATCGGCGAACTCGGCCAGTGCCGCACCGGCCTGCTGGTGCTCGTGAACACCGAAGGCGCGCAACGCTTCCGGCGAGTTGAAGGTCTCCGGGGCGCCGCCGCCGTCACGGACGGTCGTCGCCTCCAGCGCGCGCAGCTGCCAGTTGGACAGCCACTGCTGCATACCCGCCAGGCAGTACGGATCGTCGAGCTGAGCGGTGACGACGGGCGTCATGCCCAGCGTCAGCAGGTGACCGCGGCCTTCCTCCGCCAGCTCGCGCAGCACGCGCGTCAGGGGCAGATAGGCCGTCGCCCACGACTGGTACAGCCACTCCTCACCGACCGGCCAGCGGCCATGATGGGCCAGCCACGGCAGGTGCGTATGCAGCACCAGGGTGAACATCCCCGGTACTGGTGTGCTCGATGAATCACTCACGGCCGCACCGCGATTGCCACCAGGTCGAGGCTGTCGTCGATGTTCGGGCTGTTTGCGGCATCAGCTGCGAGCAGATCGAAGTCGTCGATGGTCACCGCGGCCACGTCGGCCAGCAGGTCCGCGGGCCAGGGTGCATCGGCCACGGCGCGGTCGATCTGGGCCTGGATGATGGAGCCGCCGTGCCGAGCGTCGAGCTCACGCAGTCCGGCGCCGTGATAGACGCCCAGCATGGCCTCCATGACGAAGCCCTGTTCGGTCAGCAGCTCGGTCATCTCGGCGGCGTTGAGTTCCCGGGTGTGGAACGGGTTCAGCGGGGTGTCGCTGCCGGGGGTGAAGGTGATCCGGTTCGGCGTCGACATCAGGAGGACGCCGCCCGGGCGCAGCACGCGCAGGCACTCGGCGACGAATTGTCCTTGGTCCCAAAGGTGTTCGATCACCTGGAAGTTGACCACGACGTCGACGGAGGCATCGGGGAGTGGCAGCGCGGCCAGGTTGCCGTGCAGCATCTCGACTCTCGGGTAGCGGGCGCGGATGTGCGCCACCGAGGACTCGTCGTAGTCGAGCCCGATCACCCGGCGCGCGACGTCGGCGATGAGGTCGGCGCCGTAGCCCTCGCCGGCACCGGCCTCCAGGACGTCGCGGTCGCGGCAGCGCTCGACCAGTCGCCGGTACACCACCTCGTGGCGCCGGAACCAGTAGTTCTCCTCGGCCAGGTCCGGGACGGTGCGCTCACCGGTCAGTGGCATCACTGGCACTGACTTTGCCGCGTGGCTGTCCGGCTGGGTTTCGGGAAAAGTGCTCATTAGATAGGCAGGCTAGCCCAGAGTGGTACCGCTGATCCCATGCCCGATCGGTTGGGCCGTCCCACCTGCTGGTTCTGCCATGTTGCCCAACCGCCTCGAGTGTGGTCAAGAAAACAAAAGGCGGCATCCTCGGGCCGCGTTCGACCAGCTATGGTGTTCCTGCGCCATGCCACATAAGTTACCGAGTAGTAACATGTTGGTCGTTGCGTTAATCGTGAATGCCAGGCCGACCGCCGGCCTCATCGAGGAGGACGAACCACACCCATGACGAACATCGTGGTCCTGATCAAACAGGTCCCTGACTATGAGTCGGAGCGCAAGCTCAACGACGGCGACTTCACCCTCGACCGCGAGTCCGCGGACGCGGTGCTCGACGAGATCAACGAGCGCGCCGTCGAGGCTGCGCTGCAGATCAAGGAGAAGGAAGAGGCCGCCGGCGGCGCCGGCACCGTCACCGTGCTGACCGTCGGACCGGAGCGGGCCACCGAGGCCATCCGCAAGGCTCTGTCCATGGGCGCCGACAACGCGGTGCACGTGAAGGACGACCAGCTCAAGGGTTCGGACATCGTCCAGACCGGTTGGACCCTGGCCCGCGCGCTGGGCACCATCGAGGGCGCCGAGCTGGTCATCGGTGGCAACGAGTCCACCGACGGTGTCGGTGGCGCGGTTCCGGCCGTCATCGCCGAGCTGCTGGGCCTGCCGCAGCTGACCTCGCTGCGCAGCATCTCCGTCGAGAACGGCAAGGTCACCGGCGAGCGTGAGACCGACGAGGGCGTCTTCGGCCTCGAGGCCACCCTGCCCGCCGTCGTGAGCGTCAACGAGCGCATCGGTGAAGCCCGCTTCCCGTCGTTCAAGGGCATCATGGCCGCCAAGAAGAAGCCGGTCACCGTGCTGACGCTGGCTGAGATCGGTGTCGAGGCCGACGAGGTCGGTGTCGCCAACGCCAGCAGCAAGGTGCTGTCGTCGACGCCGAAGCCGGCCAAGGCCGCGGGCGAGAAGATCGCCGACGAGGGCGAGGGCGGCAACAAGATCGCCGAGTACCTCGTTGGTCAGAAGCTGATCTAGCCCCCACCACACCGAAACTTCCAGAAAGACACAGAGGCAAATACGCATGGCTGAAGTACTTGTGCTCGTCGAGCACGCCGATGGTGCCCTCAAGAAGGTGAGCACCGAACTGATCACCGCTGCCCGTGTGCTCGGTGAGCCGTCGGCAGTTGTGGTGGGTGCCCCCGGCACCGCCGCGCCGCTGACCGACGCCCTCAAGGCCGCCGGTGCGGCCAAGATCTACGTCGCAGAGTCGGCTGACGCGGCGAACTACCTGGTCACCCCGACCGTCGACGTGCTGGAGGCTCTCGTCGAGTCCGCCGGCCCGGCCGCCGTGCTGACTGTCGCCAGCACCGAGGGCAAAGAGGTCGCCGGTCGTCTGGCCGCCCGCCTGGGTGCCGGCCTGCTGGTCGACGTCGTCGACGTCAAGGCCGGCGGCATCGCCGTCCACAGCATCTTCGGTGGCGCTTACACCGTCGAGGCGCAGGCCAACGACGTGCTCCCGGTGATCGCTGTCCGTCCGGGTTCCGTCGAGGCCGCCCCGGCCGACGGCGCCGGTGAGGTCGTCAACGTCGAGGTTCCGGCCCAGGCCGAGAACGCCACCAAGATCACCTCGCGCGAGCCGGCCGTCGCCGGTGACCGTCCGGAGCTCACCGAGGCCAGCGTCGTGGTCGCCGGTGGCCGTGGTGTCGGCAGCGCCGACAACTTCGCGGTCGTCGAGGCCCTGGCCGACTCGCTCGGCGGTGCTGTCGGTGCTTCGCGTGCCGCGGTCGACTCGGGCTACTACGGCGGTCAGTTCCAGGTCGGCCAGACCGGTAAGACCGTTGCCCCGCAGCTGTACATCGCCCTCGGTATCTCGGGCGCCATCCAGCACCGCGCCGGCATGCAGACGTCCAAGACCATCGTCGCGGTCAACAAGGACGAAGAGGCCCCGATCTTCGAGATCGCCGACCTCGGCATCGTGGGTGACCTGTTCCAGGTCGCCCCGCAGCTGACCGACGCCATCAAGGCTCGCAAGGGCTGATTTTTCTCTGCGTGAGCAGAAGCGAAGGTGCCCCAAAACTTCGGTTTTGGGGCACCTTTGTGTCTGGGCAGGACTGCTGACAGCAACCAGAAACGGTGGTGCCGATGGCGAGCCAGGATCGCGCGCCGGTCTTGCGTGGCCGCGACAGAGAGATCACGACGCTGCGCGGCCTGTTGTCGGCCGCGCGCTCGGGCAGCAGTCAGGTCCTCGTCCTGCGCGGCGAGGCGGGGGTCGGGAAGACTGCGCTGCTGCGGCATACGGTGGACGCTGCCGACGGATTCCGCTGTATTCAGGTGACGGGCGTCGAGTCCGATATGGAGCTGGCGTACGCGGGCCTGCAGCAGCTGTGCGCGCCGCTGATGCAGCACCTCGACGAATTGCCGACGCCGCAGCGCGGGGCATTGGACGTGGCCTTCGGCCGCGGCGCCGGGGCGGCGCCGGACCGTTTCCTGGTGGGCCTCGCGGTGCTGAGCCTGTTGGCCGCCGCGACGGCGGACCAGCCGCTGTTGTGTGTGGTCGACGACGCGCAGTGGCTCGATCAGGTATCGCTGCAGACCCTTGCCTTCGTGGCGCGCCGCTTCCTCGCCGAGCCCGTTGTGCTGTTGTTCGCGGCCCGTGACGCCGGAGCAGAGGCGCTGGGGCCGCTGCCGGAGCTGACGGTCACCGGGCTGTCCGATGCCGACGCCCGCGACCTGCTCGACTCGGTGCTGTTGGGTCGGGTCGACGAACGGGTGCGCGACCGTGTGGTCGCCGAGACGCGGGGAATCCCGTTGGCGCTCCTCGAGGTTCCCCGCAGTGTTTCTGCCGCCGAGCTCGCCGGTGGCTTCTGGAACATGGGCACCGGGCGCAGTGTGACGCGGCAGGTCGAGGACGGCTACCGGCGTCGCGTCGAGGCGCTGCCACCGGCGGCCCAGCAACTGTTGTTTCTCGCCGCCGCCGACTCGGTTGGGGATGCGGCGCTGTTCCAGCGGGCCGCAACGATTTTGGGACTGTCCGTCAGCGCGCTGGCGCCGGCCGAGGCGGCCGGACTCATCGAGTTCGGCGCGCGTGTGCGTTTCGGCCATCCGTTGATGCGGTCGGCTGTCTACCGTGCGGCCGATGTGAACGCGCGCCGATCGGTACATCGGGCGCTGGCCGAGGCCACCGACCCGCGGCAGGATCCGGACCGCCGCGCGTGGCATTTCGCGCACGCGGCGGCGGGGCCCGACGACGCAGTGGCCGCGGATCTGGAGCGATCCGCCGGACGGGCGCAGAGCAAGGGCGGCGTCGCCGCGGCCGCGGCCTTCCTGGAACGTGCGACGGTGCTCACCGCGGACCCGGCCTTGCGTGCGGCACGCGCGCTCGCGGCGGCACAGGCCAAGCGCGACGCGGCGGCACCGGCTGCGGCGTATGAGCTCCTGGCGATCGCCGAACTCGGGCCACTGACGGATCTGCAACGGGCGCAAGTGGATCGGTTGCGGGCGGAGATGCAGTTCGCCCGCAGTCGCGGCGGCGGGCCCGGCGTGCCGCCGCTCAGCGACGCCGTGCAGAAGCTGCTCGCCGCGGCACGCGACCTCGAGAGGCTCGACGCCGGGCTGGCCCACGAGACATACCTCGAGGCGCTCGCCGCGGCGATGTATGCGGGCCGGCTCGGTGGGACGGACATGGTGGTGCAGGTGGCCGAGGCCGCGGGCGCGGCGCTCGGAGATGCGGCCGCGTTGCATCGGCCGGTGGACCTGCTGCTGAGCGGGGTGGCGAGCCGGATCGTCACCGGCGGTGGTGCCGAACAGATGCGCGCCGCGCTGGAGCTCATGTGCCGGCACGCACAGGACGCCGACGGTCAGTTCCTGCGGTGGATGCCGTTGGGCCTGGCCATCATTCAGGAGTCGGCCGTCGGCGAGATTTGGGATGACGGCATCCACCGGCTGCTGGCCACCGCCGCGATACGCCAGGCGCGCGACGCCGGCGCCTTGGCCGTACTTCCGCCCGCACTCGCGTTCGGGGCCGGCGTTCATCTGCTCGCAGGCGAATTCGACACGGCGGCAGCACTTATCGCCGAGGCCGCCGTCATCTCGGCGGCGACCGACTACGCCCCGTTGCGGTACCACTCGCTGTCGTTGGCGGCGTTTCGCGGGGTCGCGGTCGACGCCGTGGGCCTCATCGAGTCCGCCGCGGCCGACGCGGCGGCCCGCGGCGAAGGCCGGGTACTCGGGGTCACGGGGTTTCTTTCGGCTGTCGTCTACAACGGACTCGGGCGCTACGCCGAAGCGTTCGCGGCGGCCAGGAACTGTTGCCAGTTCGACGATCTGGGCTTCTACTGCTGGGGTCTGATCGAGCTCGTCGAAGCGGCGACGCGCATCGGCGACGAGGAAACCGGGCAGTGGGCTGCGCAGCAGCTGGCCGGACGTGCGGGTACCAGCGGCACCGACTGGGGGCTGGGGGCGTTCGCGTACGCGCGCGCCCTGGTGGCCGACGACGAAGACGCCGACGTCCGGTACGCCGAGGCCATCGAACGACTCGGGCGTACCGGCGTCGTGTTCCTGCTGGCCCGGGCCCATCTGTGTTACGGGGAATGGCTGCGCCGCATGAACCGGCGCGTGGCGGCGCGGGAGCACCTCGGCGCGGCATTCGAGATGTTCAACCGGATGGGAGCCGAGGCGTTCGCGGAGCGCACGCGACGCGAGCTGATCGCCGCCGGGAAGAAGGTCCGCAAAGAGCCGGTCAGTTCGGGTGACGAGCTGACGACGCAAGAGGCCCAGATCGCCGAACTTGCCGCCGCCGGTCTGACCAACCAGGAGATCGGTGCCCAGCTGTTCATCAGCACGCACACCGTCGAATGGCACCTGCGCAAGGTCTTCGTCAAGCTCGGCATCACGTCGCGGCGGCAGTTGCGCACGCTGTTCCCCGCCGGCTGACTCGCGCCACAGACCACGAACTGTCAAGGGTCCGGCGCGGTCCGCCATCGGCCATGCTGATCGCGTTCCGCGAAAACCCTTGACATGAAAGAGTTCTGTGTCCCGCATCCTGTTGCAGACGACGATCACCGAGTGCGCCGACGATTGGGACGTCAGCCGGTTCTCGATGGTCGCGGACGAACTGAGAGCGTGCGGTCACCACGTGACCGCACGCAATCGGTCATGTCTCACCGACGACCCGGTACTGGCCCGTCTGGACGAGCTCGATTTCGACCAGCTGTGGCTGCTGGCGGTCGACGTCGGCGACGGTCTGACGGCCGCCGACGCCGACGGCATCCGCCGGTTCCGCGAGCGCGGCGGCGGGGTGCTCACCGCGCGCGATCACCAGGACCTGGGGTGCTGCCTGAACCGCCTCGGAATCCTGGGCGTGGTCAACGAATTCCACGACGAGACCGTCGACCCTCGCGAGCTGTGCGACGACCAGGACAATCCGCACATCTCGTGGCCCAACTACCACTCCGGTGCCAACGGCGACTACCAGCCGGTGTTGGTCGACGGCGAGCCACACGAACTGCTGAGAACGAACCACACCGCCAGCGGGCACATCGAATGGTTCCCCGCGCATCCGCATGAGGGCATGGTGACTGCGAAAGGTCCGTACGCCCAGGCAATCGCGAGGGGCCGCAGTACCGCGACCGGCCGGCACTTCAACCTCGCCGTCGTGGTCGACGGTGAACGATGTCCGGCCGGGCGGCCGATGGGCCGCGTGGTCGCCGAGTCCACCTTCCACCACTTCGCCGATTACAACTGGGACCTCGCCGCGGGGGCACCGTCGTTCGTGTCCGATCTTCCCGGCACACAGATCAAGGACGACCCGTCGCGGCTGGCGGTCTTCAAGGACTACGTCGCCAATATCGCCCGGTGGCTCCACCCGGTTTCGACTACGGAGTTCCAAGGGTCCCACCAGGCCGCATCGCGACGAAGCTGAATACCGAGCGTCCTGCCTGTCGGCATTCCGATCGGTCAGGCCTGGATTCAACTGAGGAGCAACAATGTTCGATAGTGCCGACCTGATGAAGGCGATCACCACCATCCAGACCGTGACGCCGCCGTTCATCCCGGCCGACGCCCACGTGATGACGTCGATCATCGAGTGGCCGGCGGGGAGCGCGGGCGCTCCGCCGCATCGTCATCCCGGTGGACCGTCGTTCGGTTATGTCTTGGAAGGCGAGATGCTCTTCGAGTTGGAGGGTGAAGCGCCGCGGGTGATCAAAGCGGGGGAGGCATTCTGGGAGCCGGGTGGCGACGTCATCCACTACTCGGACGCCAACAACCGCACCGACGTCCGGCTGCGCTTTCTCGTGACGATGATCTGCACGCCCGGCGTGCCGATGCTCGTCGTCGTCGATGACGACGAACTCGAAACCCGCAAGGACCGGCGAGTCCGATGACGACCGGGTTCGGCGACATCGTCCGGTCGCGCCGGTCCGCACGGATGTTCCTGCCGGACAAGCCGGTTCCGCGGGAGCTGCTCGACGAGGCGTTGGAGCTGGCGATCCGGGCACCGTCGAACTCCAACACCCAGCCGTGGCACGTCTACCTCGTCACCGGGGAACGGCGCGCACGATTGGTCGAGGCGCTGCTCGCGGCCGTCGATACGACGCCGCCTGAGGTGGGCTCGGCCGGTCTGCCGCCCCGGTTCGCGCATCTGCGCCGCGAGAGCGGTGCCCTGGTGTACGGCGCGATGGGCATCGAACGCGGCGACGCGGCGGGCCGCTGGGCGGCGCAGCGGCGCAATTGGGAATTCTTCCGGGCGCCCGTCGCCGGGGTGGTGTGCATGCACCGCGATTTCGGCTCGGTCGACGCGATGGGTGTCGGGATGTTCCTGCAGACGCTGATGCTGGCATTGACCGAGCGGGGCCTCGGCAGCTGTGTCCAGGTGTCGATCAGCTTGTATCCCGAGGTGCTGCGTGCGCAGCTCGGCATTCCCGAGGAACTCACGATCCTGTGCGGCATCTCGATCGGCTACGCCGACCCGGCGTTTCCGGCGAACCACCTTGACACGCCGCGCAATCCGATCGGCGACAACGTGGTGTTCCTGGACTGACCGCCGGCGGACTACGGACTTTCCGGGGTTCGCGGGCCTGCGGCGACTGCGAGTGTGGAAGCCGCACAACCGAAACAATTCGAAAGGGTGTGTCTGATGAAGATCACTGTGATGGGTGCCAGCGGCCAGATCGGTTCGAAGGTCGTGGCCCTGCTTAACGAGGCCGGTCACCAGACCGTGGCGGCTTCTCGGGACTCAGGTGCCGATGTCCTCACCGGCGCGGGCCTGACCGAGGCCCTCGCCGGCTCCGACGTGCTGGTCGACGTCGTCAACTCGCCGGACTTCTCCGACGGCCCGGTACTGGACTTCTTCACCCGGTCGGCGACCAACTTGGTGGCCGCCGCGAAGGAGACCGGCGTCGGCCACTACGTGGCACTGTCCATCGTCGGCTGCGACGGTCTGCCCGACAGCGGCTACATGCGGGCCAAGGTCGCCCAGGAGCGCATCATCACCGAGTCGGGGCTGCCCTACACGATCGTGCGGGCCACCCAGTTCCATGAGTTCGCCGACGCGATCACCGCATCGCTGACCGTCGACGGCGAAGTGCGGGTGCCCGAGGGCCTCATCCAGCCGATCGCCGGCGCCGACGTCGCCGCCGAAGTGGCCCGCGTCGCCCAGGACGCACCCGCCAACGGGATCGTGAACATCGGCGGGCCGGACAAACTGACGTTCGCGGGCCTGGCCAAACTGGCGCTGGCCCACCGCGGTGAGAGCCTGCCGATCGTCGTCGACCCGGCAGCCACCTACTTCGGCACCAAGGTCGGCGACACCGGTTTGGTCACCAGCGGCGATGCCATCATCTCGGACCTGCACCTGGCGGACTGGCTGGCGGCCCGGTGACAGAGCTGACCGGGCTGACCGCGCTCGTGACGGGCGGGACGGCCGGCATCGGGTTCGAGACCGCGCGCCTGCTGGCGGCCGAAGGTGCGACGGTGATCATCACCGGACGCTCCGCCGACCGTGGCGCCGCGGCGGCCGCCGAACTCGGGGTGCGGTTCATCCCCGCGGACCTGGCCGACCTGGAATCAGTGAAAAGCCTTGCCCGCCAATGCGGTGATGTCGACATCGTGGTCAACAACGCCGCCAGCTTCCCGGGTGCACTGACCGTGGAGCAGGACGTGGCGACCTTCGAGTCCACCTTCGACACCAACGTGCGCGGCGCTTATTTCCTGGTGGCGGCTCTGGTCCCTGGCATGCTGCGCCGGGGCCGGGGGAGCATCGTCAATGTCACGTCCATGGTCGCGTTCAAGGGCGTGCCGGGGGCATCCAGTTACAGCGCGTCCAAGGCTGCGCTGGAATCGTTGACCCGCACGTGGGCAACAGAATTCGGGCCGCACGGTGTGCGTGTCAACAGCGTGGCTCCCGGGCCGACGGCGACGCCGGGGGTGGCTGCCGAATGGGGCGACACCAACGACGAACTGGGGCGCATGCTGCCGCTGGGCCGGACGGCACAGCCGGCCGAGATCGCGCAGGCGGTGCTGTTCCTGGCGTCGCCACGGTCGAGCTTCGTCACCGGGTCGACGCTGCATGCCGATGGCGGCGGCGCGGCTGCCTGACCGCCCGCCTCACCGAAAACGGCCCCCGGACAACAGGTCCGGGGGCCGTTCTCGTGCTCAGCGGTCAGTAGTCCCAGGTCGCGGGCACGCACCGGAAAGCGTCGCCGACGGCCGCCACGTGGCACACCGACGGGAACGGCAGGTGCGTGGCGACGAGGGCCTCGCCGGTGGCCGCGATCTCGCGCAGCAGGCGGATGCGGACGCGGGCCGCCTCCTCGGGGTCGTGCTCGAAGCCGTTCTGCCACTCCGGATTATCGAAGCCGGGGGCGAACACGGCGTCGCCGGCGAAGGTCAGCTTCTCGCCGCGCGATTCGAGGCGGACCACGCTGTGCCCGGGCGTGTGACCACCCGTACGCGAGACGAGCACGCCCGGCGCGACCTCGTAGTCCGTCTCGAACGTCCGCAATTGGCCGCTGTAGTCGGTCAGGAACTGCGTGGCCGAGCGCCGCAGCACGTCGGGGATCGGCTGCGGCATGACCGTCCGGGAGAAGTCGGGTGCCGCCCAGAACTCGGCCTCGGCGGTGGCCGCATGCACGCGCAGGTCCGGCCGGAACCGTTCCTTCACGCCCTCGGTGATCAGTCCGCCGACGTGGTCCATGTGCATGTGGGTCAGCACGACGTCGGTCACCGAGGCGAGATCGACACCAGCTGCCTCCAGCCGCTGGACCGTCTGTCCGGCGCGCGGGAAGTCCGGGAACTCCAGCCCGAGTCCGGCGTCGACCAGGATCGTCTGGTCGCCGCTGCGGACCACCACGATGTTCAGCGGCCAGTCGACGATCTCGGGCGGCAGGAAGTTGTCGTCCAGCCACCCCGTCAGTTCGGCGGGCGGGACATTGGTGCCCAGCGTCGACGCCGTGATCGGCAGTACGCCGTCGCTGATGACCAGTACCTCGATATCGCCGACCGGCACCGCGTAACGCGACGGAACCAACTCGTCGAGCCCCGTCTGACCGAGGTGGGAAATGTTGTCCAAGCTCACGTTGTCTCCTTCTGGCACACATTCGGCAGCGTCATGGATTTGACCCTGTGCGGGGTTGAACGCGGGCCGGCGCGCGAAGTCATCCATCGCAGGGCGCACCACGGATTCCGGTACCGACCACGAACTTTCAATGGTTCGCCACAGGCGCTTTCCGGCGAGTCTGAGTTCGGCGGCGCACCCTGCGCGGTCACAGGCGAGGGGAGTTTCGATCGTGACGGCAGCGCCGGTGCCGGACGCTGACCTTGCGGCCCGGTTTGTCGCGGATGCCGTGCCGTTGCTCGACGCCCTCGGCCGCGGCGCCCGCCGGCTGACACGCTGCGAAGCCGACGCCGAAGATCTCTTGCAGGACACCTTGTTACACGCGTATCAGGGGTTCGGGTCGTTTCAGCAGGGCACCAATCTCAACGCTTGGCTTTTCCGCATCTTGCACAATCGGTGGGTCAGCAGACATCGCCATCGGGCGTCGCGCCCACCGGAGGTGCCGCTGGAGGCGATCACCGCGGCCGGCCACGAACAGTCGACTGCCCGCCGTTCGGCAGAGGTCGAGCTGCTCGACCTCATGGCCGACGGAGATGTCGAGGCCGCGTTCGGGGAGCTGTCCGAAGGCGCGCGGACCGCGCTGTTCTATGTGGAGGTTCAGGGCTACACCTACGCCGAGACCGCCGGGCTCATGGGAGTGCCCATGGGCACGGTGATGTCGCGGGTCTCCCGCGGCCGGCGGCAGCTGCGCGTTGCGCTGGCACACCGGGACAGTGCCTGAAACCCTTGTCAGAAGCGGCTCCTCATCGCGGCATCATGCGCCGAATGCAATGGACCGTGATGTTTCGCAACCGGTCATCGACGCGTTACGTGATTGATGCCGCCGCGCCGAACGGCTCCGTCACCGTGCAGAACATGAGCACTAGTTCTGTACTCATCGCCCCTGACGACACCAGTTCATCGACCGGCACCCCGCGCTACACGCTGCTGCTGTCGGCCGACCGGGAACACATCGAGGCCGCGCAACGGCTTCGTCACCACGTGTTCACCTCGGAGCCGGGCTACACCCTCACCGACGACAGCCCCGGTTTCGAAAGTGGCCGGGACGCCGACCGATTCGACGAGTTCTGCGACCACCTGTTGGTCCGGGACGACAACACCGGCGAGTACGTCGGCTGCTACCGCATGCTGCCTCCGCCCGGCGCCATCGCCGCGGGCGGGCTGTACACCGCAACGGAATTCGACGTCAGCGCGCTCGACAGCCTGCGCCCGTCGCTGGTGGAGATGGGGCGCGCCGTGGTGCGCGCAGACCACCGCAACGGCGCCGTCGTGCTGCTCATGTGGGGCGGCATCCTGGCCTACCTGGACCACAGCGGCTACGACTACGTCACCGGCTGCGTGTCGGTACCCATCCAAGGCAGCCCCGACGAAGCCCCGGCCAGTCAGATTCGCGGCGTCCGCGACTTCGTCAACAAGCGGCACGCCTCGGAGTACAAGGTGCGCCCGTACCGCCCGGTGATCATCGACGGCAAGCTGCTCGACGACATCGAGCCGCCGGCCCGCGTGACGGTGCCGCCGCTGATGCGCGGCTACCTGCGTCTCGGCGCCAAGGTGTGCGGCGACCCGGCCTACGACCCCGACTTCGGTGTCGGCGACTTCCCGGCCCTGCTGGACAAGCGCGAAGCCGACGTCCGGTACCTGACCCGGCTGCGTTCGGCGGCTGCCGCGACCGACAAGGCCGCGCAGTGACCACGCCGGTGACGGCGGCGGAGCACGCCTGGCTGCCGAAGGCGTCGTGCGACGCCAGCTGCATCCGGGTCGACTCCGTGCACATCAGCCGCCCGTTCGTCGTCGTGCTGCGCACGACCGTCCGGCTGATCATGACGATGCTGCTGCTGCCGGCGCTGCCGCTGCTCGCGGTGCCACTGCCCGGCAAGTCCCGCATCCAGCGCCTGTACTGCCGCCTGATGTTGCGGTGCCTGGGCGTGCGGATCACGGTTTCCGGTGGCCCCATCCGCAACCTGAGCGGCGTGCTGGTGGTCGCCGGGCACGTGTCCTGGGTCGACATCTTCGCGATCGGCGCCGTGATGCCCGGCTCTTTCGTGGCGCGTGCCGATCTCATCGAGTGGCCCGCACTCGGGTTCGTGGCCCGGCTGCTCAAGGTCATCCCGATCGACCGGCACAGCCTGCGCGGCCTGCCCGACGTCGTCCGCACCGTCGGGGACCGGCTCTCCGCAGGTCAAACCGTCGTGGCGTTCCCGGAGGGCACCACGTGGTGCGGCCTGGGGCACGGCACCTTCGCGCCGGCGATGTTCCAGGCCGCCATCGACACCGGACGTCCCGTCCAGCCGCTGCAGCTGACCTACCGGCACCGCAACGGCGCGCAGTCCACCATCCCGGCGTTCATCGGCGACGATTCGCTGCTGACGTCGATCAAACGCGTCATCACCGCCAAGCTGACGGTGTGCCACATGCAGGTGCAGTCGCTGCAATTGCCCGGTACCGACCGGCGTGATCTGGCCGGCCGCTGCCAGGCCGCGGTGCACCAGGTGGGTCCGCTGCCCGTCGCCGCTGTTCACGGGCGCGCGCTGGCAGCCTGACCGGTTTGGCCCGGCCGGTATCCTGGACAGGCCATGAGCCCCGCATATCTGGACCACGCCGCCACGACCCCGATGCAGCCCGCTGCCATCGAGGCGATGACGGCGGTCCTGGCGGCCGGCGGCAACGCGTCGTCGCTGCACACGTCGGGGCGGGCCGCGCGGCGCCGGATGGAGGAGGCCCGCGAGTCCCTGGCCCAACAGCTGGGCGCCCGGCCCTCCGAGGTGATCTTCACGGCCGGCGGTACCGAGAGTGACAACCTGGCGGTCAAGGGCATCTTCTGGGCCCGCCGCGACAGCTGTCCGGGACGCCGCCGGATCGTGACGTCGCCCATCGAGCACCATGCCGTGCTCGACGCCGTCGAGTGGCTCGTCGAACACGAGGGTGCGGAGGTGACCTGGCTGCCCGTGGACGCCACCGGCGCCACGTCCGCCCAGGCCCTGCGCGAGATTCTCGAATCCCACGACGATGTCGCGCTCGTCAGCGTGATGTGGGCCAACAACGAGGTCGGCACCATCCAGCCGGTCGCCGAATTGGCCGCTGTCGCCGCCGAATTCGGCGTGCCGATCCACAGCGATGCCATCCAGGCGATCGGTGCGGTGGCCGTCGATTTCGCCGCGAGCGGGCTGTCCGCCATGAGCGTGGCGGCACACAAGTTCGGTGGCCCCACCGGCGTCGGCGCCCTGCTGCTGCGCCGTGATGTCGCGTGCGTGCCGCTGCTGCACGGCGGCGGCCAGGAGCGTGACGTGCGTTCGGGCACACCGGATGTCGCGGGCGTGGTGGCCATGACGGCCGCCGCACGCGTCGCGGTGGAGGGCCTGGACGGGTACCGCACCCGGATCGGCGCCTTGCGCGACCGGCTGGTCGACGGTGTGCTGTCGGGTATCGACGACGTCGTGCTCAACGGCGGCACCGGTGAGAACCGGCTTCCGGGCAACGCGCACTTCACTTTTCGTGGCTGCGAAGGCGATGCCCTGCTGATGCTGCTGGACGCCAAGGGCATCGAATGCTCGACGGGCTCGGCCTGCACGGCCGGCGTCGCACAGCCGTCACACGTCTTGATCGCGATGGGCGCCGATCCGGCGAGTGCCCGTGGATCACTCCGATTTTCGTTGGGGCACACCAGTTCTGACGCCGACATCGATGCCGCGCTG
Organism: Mycobacterium sp. SMC-21; assembly: GCF_045310825.1. Lineage (NCBI taxonomy): Bacteria > Bacillati > Actinomycetota > Actinomycetes > Mycobacteriales > Mycobacteriaceae > Mycobacterium > Mycobacterium sp. SMC-21. The sequence goes on from NZ_JBJIAO010000013.1 coordinate 48,132, forward strand.
GCCGTGCTGCCGGCCGCGGTCGAGCGGGCGCGTCAGGCCGCACTGGCCAGTGCCGGGTTGGGAAGGTAGTCATGCGGGTTCTGGTAGCGATGAGCGGGGGAGTGGACTCCTCGGTGGCCGCGGCGCGCATGGTCGACGCCGGCCATGACGTGGTGGGCGTGCACCTGGCGCTGTCCACCGCGCCCGGCACCCTGCGCACCGGGTCGCGCGGCTGCTGCTCGAAGGAGGACGCCGGCGACGCCCGCCGCGTCGCCGACATCCTCGAAATCCCGTTCTACGTCTGGGATTTCGCGGACCGCTTCAGGGAAGACGTCATCGACGACTTCGTCGAGTCGTACGCCCGCGGCGAGACGCCGAACCCCTGCGTGCGCTGCAACGAGAAGATCAAGTTCTCGGCACTGTCGGCGCGCGCGCTGGCGCTGGGATTCGACGCCGTGGCGACCGGCCACTACGCGCGACTGGAGGACGGCCGGTTGCGCCGTGCCGTCGACGCGGACAAGGACCAGTCCTACGTCCTCGGGGTGCTGACGGCCGAACAACTCAGCCACGCGCTGTTCCCGATCGGTGACACCCCCAAGCCGCAGATCCGGCAGGAGGCCGCCGACCGCGGGCTGGCCGTGGCGGACAAGCCGGACAGCCACGACATCTGCTTCATCCCGTCCGGTGACACCCGCGCCTTCCTCGGTGCGCGTATCGGCATCCGGCCGGGGGCGGTCGTCGACGCGGGCGGCACGAAGCTCGCCGAACATGACGGCGTGCACGGGTTCACCATCGGCCAGCGCAAGGGCTTGGGCATCGCCGGCCCGGGGCCGGACGGCCTGCCGCGCTACGTCACGGGCATCGACGCCGAGACCGGGACGGTGCATGTCGGCGGTGTCGAGGATCTCGAGATCCACGCATTGACCGGCGAGCGTCCGGTGTTCACCTCGGGTGTGCCGTTCGATGGGCCGGTGGAATGCCTGGTCCAGGTGCGCGCGCACGGCGGGCTGGCCGACGCGGTCGCCGAGTTCGCCGACGGCGCGCTCGACGTGCAGCTGCGCACGCCGCTGCGCGGCGTCGCCCCTGGTCAGACCATGGTGCTCTACCGCCGCGACCCGGACGGCGACGAGGTCATCGCCAGCGCCACGATCACGCGCTGACGCCATCCCAAGGCAACCAAATGGTTGCGTTTCCTGGAGTGCGGTCGTAACGTGATAGGCAACCAGGAGGTTGCTTATGAATTCCGATCGCATCGAAAAAGAAGTCACTCTGCGCGCCCCGCTCGACCGGGTGTGGCGCGCCATCGCCAACTCCGACGAGTTCGGTCGCTGGTTCGGCATCCGGTTCGACGGACCGTTCGTCGCGGGCGAGTCCGTAACCGGGGTGATCACCCCGACCGAGGTCGACGACGAGGTCGCTGCCGCGCAGGAGCCGCACGCCGGTAAATCCTCGGTGTGGCAGATCGTCGCGGTCGAACCGCCGCGTCGTCTGGCTTTCCGCTGGCATCCGTACGCCGTCGAACCGGACGCCGACTACGACGACGAGCCGACCACGCTGGTCGAGTTCACACTCACCGAGACTGCCGACGGTGTGTTGTTGCAGATCGTCGAGTCCGGGTTCGACAACATCCCGGCCGAGCGCCGGGCTGCGGCGTTCGAAGCCAACAGTGGCGGCTGGGAAGCCCAGACGAAACTGGTACGCAAGTACCTGGACGAACTCGTGTGAGTACGGCTGTCGAAGACCGGGCGCCGTTGTTCGACGCGCTCGGCGACCCTAATCGGCTGCGTATCGTCGTGCGCCTCTGCGAGGCCGGCCCGTGCTCGACTTTGCAAGTGACACAGGTGATTCCGGTGACCCGGCAGGCGGCCACCAAACATCTGCTGCTGTTGGAGGCGGTGGGGCTGGTGACCAGCAGCCGGCACGGGCGTGAGCGCATCTGGCGGATACAGCCGGATCCGCTCGCCGAGGCCAGTGAGTACCTGACCGCGTTGTCGAAGCGCTGGGACCGGGCCCTGGACCGGCTGCGGAGCTACGTGGAAGATCCGGCCGCAGACCCCATCGAATAGTGTTGGCTGCGTGACTGTTTTCGCCCAGGCAACCGGTATCGGCTCGTGGCCGGGGACGGTCGCACGGGAAGCGGCGGCAGTCGTGGTCGGTGAACTGCCCGCGCTGCCGCATCTGGTGGAACTGCCCGCACGTGGCGTGGGCGCCGACATCATCGGACGGGCGGGTGCGCTGCTCGTCGACATCGGCATCGACACCGTGCCCCGCGGTTACCGCATCGCGCCCGGCCGCAGCGCCGTCGTGCGGCGCGCCACAGGCCTTCTCGACGAGGACGTCGACGCGCTCGAAGAGGCGTGGGAGAAAGCCGGACTGCGCGGGACCGGACGGACCATCAAGGTGCAGGTCCCCGGTCCGCTGACGCTGGCCGCCGAACTCGAACTGCCCGGAGGCCACCGGGCCATCACCGATGCCGGCGCACTGCGGGACCTGGCCGGCTCCCTCGCCGAGGGCGTCGCACATCACCGCGCCGAGGTCGCGCGGCGCTGCGAGGCCGACGTCGTCGTGCAGTTCGACGAGCCGTCACTGCCCGCCGCACTGGCCGGGCGGCTGGCCGGCGTGACCCGGATGTCGCCGGTGGCGCCGGTCGACGCCCTGTTGGCCGCGAGTCTGCTCGATGAGTGCATCGCGACCGTCGGGGGACAGGCGAGCATTCACGTGTGCGCTGCGGACGTGCCGTGGAAAACCCTGGCGCGCACCGCATTCAGCGCCATCTCCATCGACGTGACCAAGCTGACCGCGGCAGACCTCGACGGTATCGGGGAGTGGGTCGAGGCAGGCCGGACCATCATGCTGGGCGTCCTGCCGGGCGTCGCCCCGGAGCGGCCGGTGCCGGTCGAAACGGTGGCCGCCGCCGCGGCGAGCGTCACCGACCGGCTCGGATTCCCGCGGACGGTGTTGCGCGAGCGCGTCGGCCTGACGCCCGCCTGCGGGCTCGCCGGCGCGACGCAGACGTGGGCGCGCACCGCGTTGACGCTGCTGCGCAAGGCCGCGGACGGCATCGCACAGGACCCGGACGCCGCCTGAACCCTGACCCGCGACGACTGCGGAAATCGTCAACCCCGGCCCGGTGGCATGCCATGATGAGGAACCGGAGTGCGCAGGGGGTTGCCACTCAGCGGAACTGATCGGGGGCAGACATGCGCCGTGACGATGCGCTGCTGACGGTTGCCGGTCTTTCGGTGTCGGCGTTTCTGGTGATGGCCGGCCCCTCGATGGCCGTCGCCGCCGCCGATCCCGGCGGGTCCAACGGCAACGGTGGCAACAGCAGCTCCGGCAAGACTGGTTCCGGCAAGAGCGGCTCGCCGCGCGCCAACGGCGGCGGCAACTCCGGCAACGGTGGCTCGGGTTCACGCGGCAATTCCGGCGCCAATTCGTCGGTGGCCGGTCAGACCAACACCGGCAAATCCTCGAAGGCGAACGGCAAGGGCAACAACACCGCGCCCGGCGCCCAGTCGGGCAGCGGCTCCGACAACCCCGCTGCGGTGCCGGTGTTCACACCCCCGAACCCGGCGGTGCCGGTCGTCGTCGCCGAACAGCACACCGGCACGACGGCCGGGAGTTCGTGGTGGGCGGCCCCGACGGCCCCACCGGCCGTCGAAGTTCAGGCGCCGGCCGCGCCACCTGTGGAGGGCGAAGCGGATCTGCTGTCGGCCGATCACACCGGTGTCCCGGTGTGGGCCGCCGCCGAGCCGATCGGGGTGCGCGGCGATCTGTTCGGACTGGCCGGCCTGGTGTTGATGCCGCTCATCGGGCTCGTGGTCGGATATCGCCAGGCCCGGGCCGCACGCGACGTCGGCCAGCCGATCCCGCACTAGACCTCGCGGATGTCGCGCAGTTCGCGGCGCAGAATCTTGCCGGCTGCGGACTTCGGGATCGCATCGATGAACGCGACCTGCCGCACCTTCTTGTACGGCGCGACCTGGCCGGCGACGAAATCCATGATCTCGTCGCCCGTCAACGCCGACTCCGGTTGCAGCACCACGAATGCCTTGGGCACTTCCTCGCCCGACTCCGGATCACGGACCCCGACCACTGCCGTATCGGCGATACCGGGGTGCGTCAGCAGCACGGCCTCGAGTTCGGCCGGCGGCACCTGGTAGCCCTTGTACTTGATGAGCTCCTTGAGCCGGTCGACGATGTAGATGCAGCCGCTGGCGTCGACGCGGGCCAGGTCACCGGTGTGCAGGAAGCCGTCGTCGTCGATGGTCTCGCGGGTGGCGGCGTCGTTGTTGAGGTAACCGGCCATGACGTTGGGTCCGCGGAAGCACAGTTCGCCGACCTCGCTGAGACCGTGCTCGGGCCGGCCGATCTCGGCGCCCGTATCGGGGTCGACGATCTTGCTGACGGCGTTCGGCACCGTCCAGCCGCACGAGCTCAACGGTGCCACGGCGCCGACGAGTTCGCGGCCGCCGTCGAACGGCATGCAGTGGCTCACCGGGCTCAGCTCACTCATGCCGTAGCCCTGCACGATGGGGCAGCCGAGCCGGTCGGAGACCGCCATGCCGAGGTCGTCATCGAGCGGCGCGGCGCCCGACATGAGCCCTTTCAGGGAATCGAGCCGGTACGAGTCGACCATCGGGTGCTTCGCCAGCGCCACCGCGACGGGCGGCGCGATGAACGCGAACGTGCACTTGTGGTCCTGGATGGTCTTGAGGAAGAGCGCGAGATCGAAGCTGGGCATGATCACCAGGCGGGCCCGGGCATGCAGGACGGAGTTGAGCAGCACCGTCATGCCGTAGATGTGGAAGAACGGCAGCACCGCGAGTACCCGGTCCTCGGGAACCAGGCCCTGGATCGGACGAATCTGCGCCACATTCGCCGCGAGATTCGTGTGGGTGAGCATGACGCCCTTGGGGTTTCCCGTGGTGCCCGAGCTGTAGGGCAGGGCCGCCAGATGCGTCGCCGGGTCGAAGCTGACCTCGGGTGCGGGCAGCGCGGCGTCGAGCAGCTCGGCGGCATTGGGATGACCGTCGGCCGCCGTGCCCGGGCCGTCGAGCACGACGACACGATCGGCGGCCAGCCCGACCTCGGCGGCGGCCTGCAGCGCCTGCGGCGCCAGCGCCGTGACGGTGATCAGCATGGCGGCCCCGGAGTCGGTCAGTTGCTTCGCGACGTCCTTCGCCGTGAACAGCGCGTTGATGGTCGTGGCCGTGGCACCGGACCGGAGGATGCCGTGGAAGGCGACGGCGAACGCGGCACTGTTCGGCGCCAGCAGGCCGACCACGTCGCCGACGCCCAGGCCACGGGCGGCCAGCGCGCCGGCGAACGCCTCGATCCGGCCCGCCAGTTCGCGGTAGGTGTACTCGGCACCGGTCGCGACCTCGGTGATGGCGATGCGATCGGCGTCCGACTCGGCCAGATCACCGAAGATGTACTCGGAGACAGCCGTGGTCGGGATCTGGACCTCGGGGAAAGGGCTCGCGATAGTCATGGCGTCTTAGATCGAACCATGCCCGGGTGACGTGCGTCATGCCGGTTGGTTGCCGTCGGCGGGCCGGTTGTGGTGCCGCGTTACACGTCGTCGGCCATGCGCAACGCACCCGTCGGACACGCCGCCACGGCCCGGCGCAACACCACCGGGTCGACATCGGCGGTGTCACCGATGTCGACCGTGCCGCCGTCGCCGACCCGGAACGCTGCGCTGATGCCCTCGCACATGCCCATGCCGATGCAGATCTCGGGGTCGACCTCCACCCGGCTCATGACCCCGCCGTGAACGGAAGGTGCGTGGGGCGGCGCACATAGCTGCCTTCGGCGTACTCGACCGCGTCGGCGTCCACGTCGAAATCCGGGCACCGGGTCAGGAGCTCCTCGAGCGCGACGCGAGCCTGCATGCGGGCCGCCGCTGCGCCGAGACAGTGGTGGTTGCCGTGGCTGAACGTGAGGATTTGAGCGGGGCGGCGCAGCACGTTCAGCTCCTCGGCATCGGGTCCCCATTGCCGGTGGTCGCGGTTGCCCGAGCCGTACAGCAGGAAGGTCTTGCGGCCGGCCGGAATCGTGGTGCCCTCGATCTCGACGTCACGGGTCGTCATCCGGGCCAGGCCCTGCACCGGCGAGGTGAGCCGCAGCAGTTCCTCCACGGCATCCGGGATGAGTGCCGGGTCGTCGATCAGGAGCTGTCGCTGATCGCGGCGGGCGGTGAGCAGTTGCACTGCGCCACCGAGCATTCCGGTCGTGGTGTCGTTGCCACCGGTGATCATCGTGAACGCGAAGCCCAGGATGGACAGGATTCCGGACATGTCGCCGTCGGCGCCGAAGCCGGCTGCCACCAGGTGCGAGACGGTGTCGTCCTCGGGATGCTCCTGGCGGTAGGCGATCAATTCGTTGAAGTAGGTGAACAATTCGGCGATGGCGGGGGCGGCCGCGGGCTGGTGCCCGGTGGAGTTTGCGGCGACGATGGCATCGGTCCAAGCGTCGAACCGATCCCAATCCTTTTCCGGGACACCGAGATAATGCGCGACCACCATGGTGGGCATGGGTTTGAGAAACTCGGTGATGATGTCGCCGCCGCCCTTGGCGCGCAACTTCTCGATGCGGTCCACCACGAATTCGCGCACCTTGGGTTCGATCGCGGTGACCTGCCGCGGGGTGAATCCCTTGGCCACCAGCCGCCGGAAGGTGGTGTGGACCGGCGGGTCCTGCATCACCATGGGCGGATTGTCTTTGATGCCAACGGCTTCCATGTCGTCGTAGTTGAAGGTGAGACCCTCGGCCGACGAGAAGGTCTCGTGGTCCTTGGCCGCCGCGGAGATGTCGGCGTAACGCGACAGCACCCAGTAGTCCTTGTCGGGGGCGTGCGCGGGGACCACGTGGTGAACCGGATCATGTTCGCGCAGTGCGGCATACATGGCCCAGGGGCTGCGCCAGGTGGCAGCGGAACCGGGGGTGAAGGTGACGGCGGTGGCGGTCATGCGGACTGTGCTCCTGTGGTGATCTGCGGGAAGGGGCCGAAGCGGTCGTTGTAGCCGTCCTGGCGGGCGGCGAGCTGGGCCTGTCGTTCGGCGTCGGTCACGTACTTGGTGCCGGCCGGCAGCACGGTGCCGAGCTGATCGAGGGTGACGACCTGCTGCGAGACGATCATCGGCACGGCCGACGAGGTGGCGTCGAGTGCCTGGAACCGGATGTAGAGGGTGCCCTGGTTGAGGCCGCCGGTGGAGACCCAGTTGGCCACACCGGGGTCGTCGGGGGAGATGACGAGGGTGTAAGTGCCGTCCGGGTTGGCGATGGACTGCGCGTTGTTGAGGCTCGTCTGCGCGGTGCCGTCACCGGGTGACAGTTCCCAGTCGTTGGTCACCGGCACCACGAAGTATCCGGCGTTGCCGGGGTTGATCGTGATGACGAGAGCCTGGTTGTCGGCCAGTTGGAAGTAGCCGAGGCTCTGCTTCTGTGACACCAGCGTGCCGGGGAAGTTGAACGGCTGCGTCAGGGTGTTGGGCGGCTTGAGCTGGCCGGTCTGCAGGTTGAGGGTGACGATGTCGAGCGCCGTATTGTGCGCGCTCGTCTGGAAATTCTGGACGATGCTGACGGTGTGGGCGACCATCTCGTCGAAGCTCTCCGCGGGGGCGCCCGCCGGACCGCCCGTGCGGGTGACCGTGAGGCTCGGTGCTGATTCGGTGGTCCAGTCCGCCATCGTGTACCGGACGAAGATCTGCTGGGCCTCCGGCGGTAGATAGATGTGGTTGGTCTGTCCCGGCTGGGTGGGATTGCCGTCCGCTGTGATGGTGAACGTGCCGTCGGCGTTGACGACGAGGTCCTTCGCCGCCAGGTTGCCGATCGGCAGAGCGTCGCTGATGTCGGCGTAGACGCCGAAGTTGCCGTCGACAGGGACACCGCCGAGGTACTTGCCGCTGATGACGTACGTCGAACCGCTGCGCACCGGGATGGTGCGGTAGATGGTGTCGGGGTTGTCGTAGATGAACCGGCCGCCGGGGGTGTCGGTGCCGTACCAGCTGTGTGCCCGCATATCGACGGCCATCACCAGTGGGTTGTCGGGGTCGTTGTTGACGACCGTCATCGCGGCATTGAGTGCATGTTCCCGGGCGGCTGCGTCCAGCAATGCGAGGTTCTCGGCATCGACGCCGCCGACGAGGCCGAACCGCTGCTGCGCATGCGCCAGCCAGGCCTGCTTGAGTGCCTCGATGGCGGCCTGCACCTGCGGGGTGTTGACGATCTCCTGGGCCTTCTGTTCCAGCGCGATCTGGTCGGCGGTGCCGAGCGGACTGGTCGGCTTCACCGTGACGGTGACGGTCTCGGTGGTGGTGGCGCCGGCGTTCGGCTGGAACAGCTTCAGCAGGTTGATGTGGAACGGATTGCCGGGCCGGTCGTCGACGGTGACCGTGAACGAGTCGGTGCCGCCGCTGAATGCCAGTGCGTCGCTTGGGGTGTACGTGAAGGTGCCGTCCGGACGGACCGTCACGCTGCCCTTCGTCGGGCCCTTGTCGACGGTGTAGGTGAGCTTGTCGCCGTTGGCGTCGGTGGCTTTCAAGTCACCCTTGATGACACCACCGAAAGTCTGGCTGGTCTCGGTCTGCTTGTAGTTGATGAGCGGCGAGGAGTTGAAGAAGGTGTTGCCGATCTCGCGGCGAATCCAGCTGAACAGGGTCCACAACACCGGCGCCTGCGGCGGAGCGGCGGGGCTGGTTCCGGCGTGCGGGACCAACCCGATTGCGCCCAGCAGGCTCGACACCACGTGCGTGACGAAGTTGCCGCCGGTGGCCGCCGTGGAGACGGGATGCGTTGTCGCCGTGAGGGTGTTGATCTCGGTCGCGGCGGCGGACAGGGCCGTCGAGACGGTGTTGGCGGCGGAATCCACTGAAGGTGCCTGCGCGGCAGCTGGTTTCGCGGCGGTGACCGCCGCGGTCGAGGTGGGTGCCGGGTTCGTCTTGGGTTTGGTCTGGCTCGTCGCGGCGGTCGGCTGGGGGACCGACACGGCAGGTTTGGGTATCGCGTTGCGAAGTTGGTTCTGCCGGGATTTCTTGATCGTCGGCTTCGCGGTTTCGGCCGGGTTGCCGGACCCGGGCTTCGTCGTGGCCGGCTTCTGTTCGGCGGTGTCGCTGTCGCCGGGCTTCGGGGTCTCGGTGTCCCCGGGCTGGTCCGGTGTCGTGGCGGAGGCTGCGTCCCGATCGCTCTTGGCCGCCGAATCCTTCTGGCGCTTGGGCTTTTTCGCCTTCTTGGTGGGCTTCTCCGCCTTCGGCTTGGTGGCCGGCGACGGTTTGTCGGTCGACGACGCGGAGGTGCCGGTGCTGGTGCCGGTGTCGGCGAGGCAGATGGCAGGACTGTTCGCGACGGCGATGCCGATGCCGAGGGCAACGGCCAGTGCGCCTACGCGGCCGATGAACCGGGCGTGACCCGATCCGGCCGAGCTACCAATGCGATGCAGCGTCGTCGCTGTGTCCATACATGCTCCCGATATAGTGACGAATAGTTGTCAGTTGAGTGCCAAATAATTGGCGACGGGCAGATGGTAAGCATCCCGGCGACAGCCGCGCAAGCATTGATTTCCGGTGAGTGGGTCGCGAAAGTGCCCGCCGGTTGACCGGCGGGTGGCGCAGTGGTGATGACTAGTGCTGGCTGAGCTTTGCTGCGGCCGAGCGCAATTCGTGGATGTACCGCGCGCGATCGGCGGCGCTCACCGACGGATCCAGCGGCCCGAGCTGTATCTCGTAGGCGGGATGGCCGGCCGCGTTGTCCACGGCGGTGCTCAGATAGCTCACGGCCAATGGCTCGGGGGACTCGAGCTGCGCTGTGCTGTAAGGCTTACCGCCGAGGCTGACCAGTGTCTCGAAAACGCGCTGCCGGAGCGCACTGCGCCGGGGGTGCTCGGAGAGCAGTTCGGCGACATCGCCCAGTACGCCCAGCACCTCGGGGCTGGAATCGCCGAAATTGAATATCGCGACGCCGTCCCTGCGGAGTTGGTCGAGCAGGTTGCCGAACTCGGCGCGCTGCTCCTGTGCTGCCCCGGCCAGCCACTGTTGTTGGCTCGCCGCGTCGCGGCGCGCGATCACCGTCGCACCGGCCGGCGGCGTCAACGGTAGGCGGACGCCGACACTCACACCGCCCGGGATGTGGCCGACGCCGCGCACCACGCTGACGAACGTCATCTCGGTGGTGCCGACCATGGCCAGCGACACGCCACACTTGGTGGCATGTGCCAGGTCCTGCAGGACCTCGGTGTGGTTGTCCGGCAGGGGCAGGGCATTGCGCACGGCCTCGGCGACACCGAGCATGCCCGGTCCGAGCGTGTAACTCCGATCGGCAAGGCGCACAACCCAACCCGCGCGCTCCAGCGCCAGCAGGATCGAGGTGACGGTCGCTCGGTTGAGGTCGAGTCGGGACGCGATGGAGGCCACCGAACTCGGTTCGGACTGCTGCGCCAGGAGTTCGATGATGCTGACGACGCGGTCGGTGGGCGGTGAGCCTGCGCGTGCGCTGTCTTCCAGCGGAGTGCCGCGTGCCATCGATGCTCCTGCCGGTCTGGGGACGCTGAGCATCTTATGACGAATAGTTGTCGCAGTTGTGGACCGTGGCCGTCTGGTGGTCGGTTTTGCTGATGGCTGCAGTCTCGGTGTCGCGTCTGCGGACATCTCGCCGACCGAGTGCTGGCCGAACAATCAGGTTGCTCTTGTCCTGAGTCGTCGTGCGCCAAAAAACTTTGGTCACTTTGTTTGCGCTGGTCACGCTGGGCAACTAGGGTCTCTTTCGTCACACCGAATTGTCGGCGAGTCGAACTATTGTTCGAATATGCCTTCCGGTCGTGCCGCTGTCCTGACCGCCTACGCGGCGCTCGAGGACGCGGTCGTGGCGGTCAACAATCTCGACTACACCGGCCTGGACGTGCGGACGCTGTTGGAGGTGCAGTCGCGCCGCGAAACCCTTAAGTGCGCGGCCGAGGCGGTCGATCACCAGATTCTGGCGGCGGCACAGACCCAGGCCGCGGCCAAGGGGATCGGGGCCAAGGATTGGCCTGAGGTGTTGCATGTGCGGTTGCGGATCAGTCGGGAGGAGGCCCGCCGCCGGGTCCGCGATACGGATAATCTGGGCCCGCGGTCAGCGATCACCGGGGAGCCGTTGGGTCCGGTGTGGGAGCTGGTCGCCGCCGCGCTCGGTGAGGGTGCGATCAACGGTGAGCATGTGCAGGTGATCACCTGGTTTTTCGGGAAGTTGCCGTTGTGGGCGGCCGACCCGGTCACTCTCGCCCAGTGTGAGGCGGATCTGGTGGCCGATGCCCGAATCAAAACCCCCGAGGACCTCCGCAAAGTCGCTGCTGATCTGTTGTATCGGCTGGATCAGGACGGGCCCGAGCCTGACGACTCTGAACCCGACCCGAAACGCGCCATCAACCATGGCAAGCAGCGCTCCGATGGCACCTCCGAGGTCAGCGGCACCATCGACGCCGAGACCCGTGCTTACTGGGATGCGATCTACGACAAATGGGCCGCCCCCGGCATGTGCAACCCCGCCGACGCCGTGCCCTGCATCTCGGGTACACCGACCCAGGAACAGATCGACAACGACACCCGTACCGCCGCCCAGCGCCGCCATGACGCGTACAAGATGGTCGGCCGCATGATCCTGAAGACCGGCATGCTCGGCGAACACAACGGATTTCCTGTCGCGGTGATCGGCACCTGTACCGTCACCGACCTCGAGAAGCGCACCGGCATGGCGCTCACGCACACCGGCACGAAACTCCCGGTCAAAGACCTGGTTCAGATGGCCGCCGCCGGAGCCGACCACTACCTCGTCGTCTTTGACGACCACACCGAACAACCGCTGTACATGGGCCGAGCACGTCGTACCGCCACTGTCGCCCAACGTTTCGCTTTGTTCGCCCGCGACCTGGGCTGCACCAAACCCAACTGCACCGCCCCCGCATCGCGCTCTCAGGCCCATCACGTCAACACCAACTGGCGCGATGACGGACCCACCGACATCACCAACCTCACCCTGGCCTGCGGGCCCCACAATCGCCTGGCCGACACCGGCGGCTGGACCACCACCATGGGCCCCGACGGCCGCATCCACTGGACCCCACCACCACTCTTAGATGTGGGCCAGCCAAGAACCAACCACTACTGGCATCCGACGCTCTACCCGGCGGAGAGCGGAGACGAGGGTGGCGAAAGTGACAGTCCCGCAAGGTGATACAGCGTCACTGACGCTCAACGGCACGACACCACGTCGCGCCGGCGGTGCCGCATCCGCTGCGGCACCTGCACACGTGTCACCCGGAACCGTTGAAATCAGAGCGATTGCGCTGGGCGTCGGACCGTCACCACAATCGGCAGGTCTCCGGAGCCGAGACTGAAAAGCGGACTACGCCTCGCCGCGGTCCAGCAGCTCGCTGGAGCCGAGGACGCGTTCGATGCGGACCTCGATCACCACGCGCCGCGGGTTCACCCGCGGCGTGCGGTAGCGCTGGGCGTAGCGCAGTTCGGCGTCGCGGACGTCGTCGGCGTCGTTGCTGACGGTCGACTTGCCTTCGAGGGACAGCCACCGGGCACCGTCGACCTGACTCAGCACGGCGACACCGCGCTGGGCGGCGTTGAGGGCCTTCTGGGAACCGCCGGTGGTGATGACGCGCGCGATGTGGGTCTTCGGGTCGAAGGTGAAACCGACCGCCACCACGTGCGGGGAATTGTCCGACCGCAGGGTGGTCAGCATCGCCAGATGACGCTCGGTGAGGAATGCCAGCGCGTCACTGGTGAGCCGTGTCGTTGCCTTCGCCATCATCACCAAAAGTAGCGCAGGTGATAATCGCAGCCGTGAACGACACGGCGGATACCGGCGGCGAGGTGGTCGTCGTCTTCGGCGGCCGCAGTGAGATCGGCCTGGAACTGGCCGTCCGGCTGGCGCCGGGCAACACGGTGGTGCTGGCCGCGCGCCGGGCCGATCAACTGGTGGACGAGGTGCAGGCGGTGCGCACGGCCGGCGCCGCGGAGGTCCACACCTGCGAGTTCGACGCCGACGACCTGACCTCGCATGCCGCGCTGGTCAGCGCGATCGAAGCCGGGCACGGGCCCATCGGTACCGCGGTCCTGGCCTTCGGCGTCCTCGGTGACCAGGCCCGGGCCGAGGACGATGCCGCGCACGCGGTGGCCGTCGTCCACACCGACTACGTGGCCCAGGTGAACCTGCTGACGCTGCTGACGCAGCGCATGCGCGCCGCCGGCCGGGGACGGCTGGTGGTGTTCTCGTCGATCGCCGGCGCACGGGTCCGCCGGGCCAACTACGTCTACGGTTCGGCCAAGGCGGGCCTGGACGGCTTCGCGTGCGGGCTGGCCGACGCGCTGCACGGCACCGGCATCCAGTTGCTCATCGTGCGACCCGGCTTCGTGATCGGCCGGATGACCGAGGGCATGGACCCGGCACCGATGTCGAGCACGCCCGCGCAGGTCGCCGAAGCTGCCGCGACGGCGCTGCGCAAGGGCAAGGCCGCGGTCTGGGTGCCGTGGGGTATCCGCCCGCTGATCTTCGCGACTCGTTTTGTGCCGAACGCCATCTGGCGGAAGATGCCGCGATGAGCGCTTGCGCGAAGAGCAGAGGGCACCGATGACCGGGAACGAAGGCAAGATCACCGTCGTCGGCATCGGCGCCGACGGGATGGCCGGACTGGGCCAGGCCGCCCGGGGCGAACTACACAGCGCGACAGTGATTTTCGGCGGTCCGCGACAGCTGGACCTGCTGGACGCCGACGTCACCGCCGAGCGGCGGGCCTGGCCGTCGCCGATGCTGGCGGCCCTGCCCACGTTGTTCGACGGGCTGGGGGACGTGCACGTCGTGGCGTCCGGCGACCCGATGCTGCACGGCATCGGCGCCACGCTGATCCGGCTGTTCGGCCGGGACCGTGTGACGGTGCTGCCGCACGTGTCCTCGGTGACGCTGGCGTGCGCGCGACTGGGCTGGAGTGTGCAAGACACCGAGGTGATCAGCCTCGTCAACGCCGCACCGCACACCGCCATCCGCCCCGGTGGTCGCGCGGTGGTGTTGTCCAAAGGAGCCGACACGCCGCGAGCGTTGGCCCGGCTGCTCACCGAAACCCGTCGTGGCCAATCGGAGTTCACGGTTTTGGAACAGCTCGGCGGCCCGGCCGAACGCATCACCACGATGACGGCAGGGGAGTGGGACGCCAGTGACCCGCACGTCGACGCGCTCAATGTCATTGCCGTGCGGTACGCACCCGACCTGCGCATCGGGACGGTCGTGGCGGACACGGCCTTCGATCACGACGGGCAGATCACCAAACAGACCATTCGGGCGCTGGCGCTGACCGCGTTGCAGCCGCGCCCCGGCCGCGTGCTGTGGGACATCGGCTCGGGGTCGGGCAGCATCGCGATCGAATGGTGTCGCGCGTCGGGCGGCCGGGCCGTCGCGTTCGAGCGCGACGAGGTGCGCCGCGAGCGGATCGTCAATAACGTCACCAAGTTCGGCGTCACCGTGGACGTGCGCGGCGCGGCGCCGGAAGGATTCCAGGATGTGGCCGGCCCGGACACCATCTTCATCGGTGGTGGCCTCACCCAACCGGGGCTGTTCGACGCCTGCTTCGACGCGCTCGAATCCGGCGGCCGGCTGGTCGCCAACGCGGTGACGGCAGAGTCGGAAGCCTTTGTGGTGCAGCTCTATTCGGAACTGGGCGGCGAACTGCGCCGCTTCCAGCACTATCACGGCGAACCGCTCGGTGGCTTCACCGGTTGGCGCCCGGCATTGCCGATAACCCAGTGGACGGTGGTCAAGAAATGACGGTGTACTTCATCGGCGCGGGACCCGGCGCCGCCGATCTCATCACCGTGCGCGGGCAGCGGCTGCTGCGGTCGTGTCGGGTGTGTCTGTACGCCGGCTCGATCATGCCCGACGACCTGCTGGCGGAATGCCCGCCCGACGCGCGCATCGTCGACACCGGTCCGCTCAACCTGGAGCAGATCATCGGCGAGTTGGTCGCCGCACACGAAGCCGGACTCGACGTGGCGCGCCTGCACTCGGGGGATCCGTCGATCTACAGCGCGGCGGCCGAACAGTGCCGCCGTCTGGACGAGCTCGGTATCGACTACGAAATCGTGCCCGGTGTACCGGCTTTCGCCGCTGCCGCCGCGGCACTCGGGCGAGAGCTGACGGTGCCCGGCGTGGCCCAGACCGTCACCCTGTCCCGGGTCGCGACGCTGTCGACCGCGATGCCGCACGGCGAGGATTTGGTGACCCTGTCCAAGCCCGGTGCCACGTTGGTGCTGCACCTGGCGGCTGCGCAGATCGACAACATCGTTCCCCAGCTGCTCGAGGGTGGGTACTGCCCCGAAACCCCCTGCGCGGTGGTGGCTTTCGTCAGTTGGCCGAGCGAGCAGGTCATCACCTGCACCCTTTCCGAGCTGGCCGAGCGGACCAAAGCGGCGGGCATCACCAAGACCGCGGTGATCTTCGTCGGCGACGCGCTGGGTGCCCAGGGGTTCACCGACAGCTACCTGTATTCGAGCGGCCGGCGCCGCGGGGCGACACATTGATGGCGGAGCCGCCACTGGCAACAACCCGCGAGGTAGACGTTCGGCACGCCGCCGACGGCGTGTCGCGGGCGGAACGTCCGTGTCGCGGGCACTGGGAAGGTGACCGGTGAAGCTGCTGCTCCTGGGCGGGACGTCGGAGGCGCGGGCATTGGCCAAGCGGCTGCACCCCGGCATCGAGCTGATCAGTTCCCTGGCCGGTCGCGTCCCCGACCCGGCGCTGCCGGTCGGCCCGGTGCGGATCGGTGGCTTCGGTGGCGTCGACGGCCTGCGGACCTACCTGCAGGACAACGAGATCACCGCCGTCGTCGACGCCACGCACCCGTTCGCCGCCACCATCACCGCCAACGCCGCCCAGGCCTGCGCAAGCCTGCGGCTGCCGCATCTGGTCCTGGCGCGGCCGGCGTGGCCGCACGGTGACGCCATCGTCGTCGCCGATGACCGGCAGGCCGCGCAGACCGTCAAAGACCGTGGCTACCAACGGGTCTTCCTCACCACGGGACGTTCGGGCACGACGGCCTTCCGCGCGTCGGACGCCTGGTTCCTGATCCGTGCCGTCACGCCGCCGGACGCCGATACGCTGCCGCCGCAGCACCACATCCTGTTGTCCCGCGGCCCGTACGACTACGACAACGAGCTGGCGCTGCTGCGTGACCACCGCATCGATGCCCTGGTCACGAAGAACAGCGGTGGCGGCATGACGCGCGCGAAGCTGGATGCCGCTGCGGCGCTGAATGTTCCGGTGATCATGGTGGACCGGCCGGCGCTGCCCGGCGGCGTGGCGACAGCCGCCAGCGTCGACGAAGCCGAAGCGTGGGTCAGGGCGCGTCGATGAGCCGCTGGAGTTCGTCCCAGGCGGCCCGCCGGTGCGCTTCCGCGTCGTCGCGGAGCTGACGGACCTTCTCGCCCTGCGCGGTGCTGCGGTCCCG
The DNA here is from genome assembly GCF_045310825.1 of Mycobacterium sp. SMC-21. Classification (NCBI taxonomy): domain Bacteria; kingdom Bacillati; phylum Actinomycetota; class Actinomycetes; order Mycobacteriales; family Mycobacteriaceae; genus Mycobacterium; species Mycobacterium sp. SMC-21. Next base: position 64,591 of record NZ_JBJIAO010000013.1, read on the forward strand.
CAGCGCCTCGAGGTCCACGATGAGCCGGCGCCGTAGCTCGCCTTCGGGGCCGTCGGTGCCGAGGACGTTGAGCTGCTCGGAGATTCGGCTCTGCGCTTCGTAGTCACCCGAGCGCGCGGCCTCGACCTGCTCGGCGCCCGACTCCAGCCGCTCGGCGGTCGCCCACTTGTCCAGGACATCGCCGAGCGCGGTGATGGTGGCGGCGTCGAGGGACCGGTCGGCCAGCCACTCCTCGAGCTGACCCGGCGCGAGGTGCTCGTAGTCGATCTCGCTGGACAGCGGCCAGCTTTCCAGCACCGTGGCTTCGACGGCGCCGTGGCCGGCCGCGGTGACCGTGATCCGGTGGTTGGTCCCGTCGTCGGCGATCGCGGTGACGTTGTCCCGCGCTTCCACGCGGTGTCCCTGAAAACGGACGATCTCGAAGATCACCTCGACCGGTTCGGCATGGTCGTTCTCGACCCGCAGGGTATGGAGTCGCTCGCGCCGCTGCTCGTGGACCAGCGCGGCGCGGGCCAGGCGCACGCGGGCGGTGACGTCGCTGACGGTCGAGGTGTGCCGGCACCGCACCGCAAGGTCTTTCGCGAACGGCAGCCGCACCTTCGCGTCGCGGGCGGTGAAGGGCACCATCGCTTCGCCGGCGTAGGCGTCCTGCTCGTAGATGACGGCGGGGCCTTCCTCGAGCACGATGCCCGCGGTGTTGGTGAAGACGAGGACGATCTCGGGGGAGCGGTCATGGCCGGTCCAGACCAGTTCGCGCCGGACGCCGTCCACGGCCTGTACCGCCAGGGGAATCATCGACGCGCCGCCGCGTTTGAGTGACACCGGGGTACTCAGCCGGTACTCGAAATACTCACCGCGGTCGGCGGTTTCGACATCGTCGACGGCGTCGGCATACGCATCGAAAAACCCGGCGCCGGCAGGTGCGGGCATCGCCATCGCCGCCGATACCTCGGCCGGCGACCGGGTTTTCGCGGCGGCGGCCACGGGCACCGCACCGCGGCGGCTTTCCTCGACAACCTCCCGATACGCGTGCTTGCTCTCGTACAGGTCGATGTCGAAGGAGACCGGTTCGCCGGTGGTCAGCGTCAACGCGATGTCGGTGAGGTCCTCGTCGACCGGGTTGTGCACGATGCCCATCGCGGTCAACACCAGGCCGTCACCATCGCGCACCAGACGGTACGACAGCCGCCACAGCGGCGCCGGCACCACGTAGGACACCTGGACGGTCCCGCTGCCCCGAACCTGTACGCCCAGTTGACAATTCTGGCCCGCGGTCAGCGCGCGCGACCGGTCCAGCAGGTACTCGAGGTTGTCGCGCGATGGTTCCTCCGCCAGCGTGACGGCAGCGACGTCGGCCAGTTCGATCAGGCTGACCGACCCCGCGTCTGTGCGCAGGACCAGCACCTGGCGGTACTTCGCCGATTCGTCGACGCCGATCACCTCGCCCCGATGGCGCATGGCGCCGCAGTCGACTTCGACGGTGCGGCCGCGCAGGCCGTCGAACAGTCCGCGCAGCGCATTGCCGGACTCGATCTGCACCCCACGGCCACCCAGTTGGCTGTGCGGGTCGGTGGGGGTGTCGAACGAGACCGCGCCGACCGCCAGGTCGGTACCCGTACCCACCACCGACAGCGACTTGAGCACGTCCTTCATCTGGGCGTGGCGGAACGTCAGGGCGAAATCACCGTCGACCGGGCCACTGCGTTCGACCAGCGCCATGCCGTGCTTGTACATGACCAGGCGCGTGACTCGAGGGCTTTCGCTCATGTCCGGAAACCCTAGTGGCCCAATCGAATCAGTGGGGGTAATACCGCGGGGTGAACACCCGGTCGCCCTCGGGGGTGCTGTGCCACACCGTCTGCGACGAGCCGACGATCAGCAGGCAGCGCATGTCGATCTCGGCCGGCTTGAGGTCGGCCAGGCGCACCACGCGCACGGTTTCGTTCGGCCCGGCCACGTCGCGACCGATGATCACCGGCGTGTTCGGGTCGCGGTACTCCAGCAGCAGATCCTGCATCGCGGCCACCTGCCAGGTGCGGGTCTTCGAGGCCGGGTTGTAGATCGCGAGCACGAAGTCGGCGCGGGCGGCCGCGGTGACGCGCTGGGCGATGATGTCCCAGGGCTTGAGCCGGTCGGACAGCGAGATCACCACGTAGTCATGGCCGAGCGGGGCACCGACGCGGCTGGCCACGGCCTGCGCGGCGGTCATCGCCGGGACCACCCGGACCTGGACGCCCGGCCACTGCTGGGCCTCCTCGAGCACCGCGGTCGCCATCGCGAACACGCCGGGGTCACCGGAGGACACCACGGCGACGGTCCGGCCCTGCTGGGCCAGCCTGCAGGCCAGTTCGGCGCGGGCACGTTCGTCGGTGTTGTCGCTCGGGTGCCGCTGCTGGCCGGGACGATCCGGGACGCGGTCCAGGTACGGTCCGTAGCCGATCAGGTCGGTGGCGGCCGCCAGCTCGCGGCGGGTCTGCGTCGTCGTCCACTCCGGATCGCCCGGGCCCAGGCCGACCACGACAACACTGCCGCCGGTGCGGGCCGCACGTTGTCCGCCCGGAAGGATCGCGATGGAGAAGTACGGCACCGTCGTCTCGTCGACGTCGGCGGCCGGCAGCACCCGCTGCGCCTCGGTGCTCGCGCGCTCGACGTAGAACGCCTCATCCAGCCGTCCGGCCGATGAAAGCGCCTGCCGCACAGCCGGGTACGAGCGGCCCAACTTCATCACGACGGCGGCGTCGGTGTCGGCGAGGCGGCGTTGCAGCTCGCCGGCCGGCAGCGTGCCGGGCAGGATGGTGAGCACCTGCTCGCCCTGCACCAGCGGCGTCGAGATGGCCGCCGACGCGGCACTGACGGACGTCACGCCCGGCACGATGACGGCGTGGAACCGTTCGGTGAGCCGCGTGTGCATGTGCATGTAGGAGCTGTAGAACAGCGGGTCGCCCTCGGCCAGCAGCGCCACGTTGCGGCCCGCGGCCAGGTGGGTGGCGATGCGCTCGGCGGCCTCGGCGTAGAAGTCCTCGATGGCGCCGTCGTACCCGCCCGGATGCGACGTGGTCTCGGTCGTCACCGGGTAGACGAGGTGCTCCTCGATCTGGCCGGGGCGCAGATACGGCTCGGCGATGCGGCGCGCGATGCTGTGGCCGTGGCGCGCACTGTGGTACGCCACCACGTCGGCCTCGCCGATCACACGCGCGGCCTTGACCGTCACCAATTCCGGGTCGCCCGGACCGAGGCCGACGCCGAAGAGAGTTCCCGTTGTCATCGTCCACCTTCTGCTCGTTCGGCGAGCCTCACTCGCGTTCACTCGCAATCGCGTTCACCGCGGCGGCAGCCATGGCACTACCGCCACGCCGCCCCGTCACCACCAGATAGTCCATGCCGCGCGGTCGCGCGATCAGTTCGTCCTTCGACTGCGCCGAGCCGACGAAGCCCACGGGGCCGCCCAGCACCGCGGCGGGCACCGGCGCGCCCTCGTCCAGCAGCTCGAGCAACCGGAACAAGGCCGTCGGCGCGTTGCCGATGGCCAGCACGGCGCCCCCGAGCCGGTCGGCCCACAGATCGACGGCCGCCGCGGACCGGGTGCTGCCGAGTTTCGCGGCCATCGCGGGTGCGCCCGGGTCGGCGACCAGCGACACCACGTCGTTGTTCGCGGGCAGGCGTGAGCGCGTGATGCCCGCAGCCACCATCGACGAATCGCACAGGATCGGCGCCCCGGCGGCCAGCGCGGCATGCGTGCGGGTCACCACGTCGTCGGTGTAGGCGACGTGCTCGGTGACGTCGACCTGGCCGCAGGTGTGGATCAGACGGACGACGACGCGCGAGACGTCGTCGGGAAATCGCGCCAGATCCGCCTCGGCGCGGATGGTCGCGAACGACTGTCGGTAGATCTCCGCAGCGTCGCGGACGTAGTCGAGCACGCGATAACCCTACGGGTGGCGCGGTTCGTACCCCGAGTTGGTCGCCACCAGCACCTCACCGACGGACGGGCTGCCGCACGCGCGCTCGCAGCCGACGAAATGCCGGCGGCCGCCGGGCTCGCCCGACTCCGCCGCGGCGGCCGCGTCACTGCGCACGTCGGTCAGTGACTTGGCGCACCCGGGGCTGCCGGTGCAGGAGCTGATCGACAGCCAGGGGGAGTGCTCGTCGAAGATCAGGCCCATGGGCGCCAGCACCCGCAGGGAGGTGTCGGCGATGCCCTCTTCGAGGTCACAGATGAGTAACGAGCGCCATGGTGTGACCACCACGGGAGCGGTGATGGCGGCCACAAACTCGGCGGTGCGGGCCCGCAGCACACCCAACGGGACGGCGGCACCCAATGTGATCCGGCCGTCGTCCTGGGTGATCCAGCCGACCGGCGGAACGTCGACGGGCGCCCAGGTCGCGCCCGCCGGCTCGGTCGGGTTCAGCCCGGCCGCGTCCAGGAGGACGTCAGCGTGCTCCAATTCGCTTGTTCGCCAACGATTCCCGCGAATGTTCTGGAAGCTGTGGGCCAGGTTCAGCAGGGTCTCCGAGGCCTGCGTGGCGGCGATCCGCACCCCGGTGTCGCGGCCCGCCACCAGTACGGCGGCCGTCTCGGCAGAGACCAGATGGGTGCTCACGTCGGGCGCCAGGCCCGAGATGTCACCGCGGCCGTCGTCGACGCCGAACCAGAACCTGCCGGGCAGTTCGGCCAGGTCAGGGCGGTTTTGCAGGCCGGAATCGAGGTCGCGCACGACGGCGCGGACGTCGCCCAGCCCGCCGCTGCGGCCCGACAGCGGGGACGCCACGATGTTGCGGACGCGTTCGTGAGTGGCCGAGGGCAGCAGGCCCGCCGCCTGGACCGCCGCGGCCAGCCCCGCGGCATCGTGGATTCCGCGCACCTGGATGTTGCCGCGCGAGGTCAGTTCCATTGCCGGCGAGCCGAATTCGGGCGCCGCGAGGGCCAGCGCCTCCAGCTGTGCAGCAGTGATCATGCCGCCGGCCAGGCGGATGCGGGCCAGGTCACCGTCGGCCGCCTGGTGCACCTGCAGGGCGCCCGGGCAGGCGTCGTCGTCACGGCTGCGAATCACCTTGTCCACGTTACGTTGTGCCGCAAATTGTGAAGTGGGCCACTGCCGTTTCCGGGCTGTTCCGTGCCTTACAAGTCCCTTGTAATCAGGGCATCGGCCCGTACCGTTGAACGCGAACTTCCGCTTGCTACATCGCATTCGGATGACCTAAGGAGGGACGCAATGTCCGATTTCGCTCTGTACGTTGGTGGCGTCTTCGCTCTCATCGTGGCCGCGGGCCTGCCCTACCAGGGCAAGACGTGGTACCAGCGGTGGGAGACCAACCAGCGCTGACCACAGCGAGGTAGATGAGACCGCCGGCGGGCGGGTTGCACAGCAACCCGCCCGCCGTTGCTTTTTCCGCACCCCGGTTCGGTCTGATCGGCGCAGGCCGTGACGTTAGGCTGCTGGCCAAGTGGCCCGTCGCGACAGGGGAGGCGCAGTCCATGTGGTCGGCGATGGTCAACGGGGTTCGATTCAGCGAACCCCTTGAGTCCGAGTTCCAACTGACCTTCGGTCAGTCGGGCCGCAAGGCCCGCCACGAGATGTGGGCCGTCCTGCTGATCGTCATCACCGCGGGTATCGCTTTTCATCACACGCTGCTGCGGGTGCCGCCCGAAGTGATGCCACTGGGCCGTTCTTTGTTGGTGGCCGTCGTCGTGCCCATGGTGCTGCGCTGGCTCAGTGGAGACCACAGCCCACTGCAGCGGTGGTCCTCGTTGCTCTACATCGCATCGGTGTATATCGACGTCGCCTGCTTCATGGTGCTGCGCATCGCGTGCATCCGGCACGGGCTGGACGTCGTGCCGCTGGCCATGCCCGTGGCGATCTTGATGAGCCTCATCGTCGTGCAGATCCGCTTCGTGCTGCTGGCCCCGGCGATTCTCGCCGGGCTCGCCGGCATCGTGGCGACCGAGCTCTCGGCGTTCGAGCCCACGAGCAACGAAATGTTCGACATCGTCGCCTTGATCGGGATGGTGACCGTGGCGCTCAGCGCTGCCTACGAGCTCGAACGGTCGACCCGAACCGGCTGGCTGCGGGCCCGCACGCTGGCTCGCCTCACCCGCACCGACGCGCTGACCGGAGTGCCGAACCGGCGCTACTTCGACGAGCAGCTCACGGAGGTGGCGCGGGCCGCGCAGCGCACCGGCGGCAGCCTGGCCGTGATGGTGCTCGACGTCGACGACTTCAAGGGCTTCAACGACCGCAACGGTCACCTGGCCGGTGATGACTGCCTGCGGCGGGTCGGCGCCTATCTGGGCGACTCCTTGACCGGTGTGGACGAGTTCTGCGCCCGCCTCGGTGGTGAGGAGTTCGTCGCGGTGTGGTGTGCGGCCGACCCGGCCACGATGGCCACCCGCGCCGAGGAGATCCGGTCCGGAATCTCCGCACTCGCGATCGCTCACGACGCCGACGGGCGCGTCGTCACCGCGTCGGCCGGCCTGGCGCACGATCCGGAACCCGGCGCGGCCACCATCAACGCCGTCGAACTGCTCCGCCGCGCGGACTCCGCCCTGTACCGGGCCAAGCGTGAGGGCCGGGACCGGCTCGCCGTCGCGGACCCGCAGCTGCCCGTCATGCCGAGCCGCGACAGGCACCGCGGCCCCCGTCGCTCGACGGCCCCGGCCCCGGCTGTAGCCGAACTGCAGCCCGCGCCCACGCACGAGCAGGAAGCAGAGTTCCGGAAGGTGTACGACCGGCAGGGGCGCATCTCGCGGGCCGCGATCATGCTGGGCTTGGACGCGGTGTGCCTCGCGATGCTGTCGTCGTACAAGACCGTGCTCAAGATGCCGCCCGAATCGCAGGCACTCGGTGTGTACACGCTGGTCTACGGGATCATGCCGATGGCGACGCTGGCTGCCCTGACCGCGTTGGTGCCGCGGCTCTACCGGTTCTCCGCTCCCACGTACATCGCGGCCGTCGGCGTCATCACCAGTGCCCAGATGTACGAGCGGGTGGTCCAGCTGCCGCAGGGCTACGACGTCGTCCCGTACCTGATGCCCACGGCGGTGCTGCTGAGCCTGTGCGTGGTGAAGATCCGGTTCCGGCTGCTGGCCCCTTCGGTGCTGGCGATCCTGCTGTTCGTGTCGGCGCTGGAGCTGTGGGTGTTCCCGTGGACCAGCAACAGGTTGCTCACCGTGGGCACGTCGATCTTCATGGTCGCCGTGACCATGCGGTTCTCCTACAAGCTCGAGCGATCGGTGCGGCTGGCGTGGCTCGATGAGCGCAAGCTCGACGAACTCACCAGAACCGACCCGCTGACCGGATTGGCGAACCGGCGGTCCTTCGACGAGGCGCTTGACGGACTCGACGCGGCCGTGGAGACCCGGTACGCGGCGGTGATGGTGCTCGACGTCGACGACTTCAAGGGCTTCAACGACCGGTACGGCCACCCGGCGGGCGACGATGCGTTGCGGGCAATCGGCACGTACCTGCGGCTCGCGACCGCAGGTGAGGACGTCGTCGTGGCTCGCGTCGGCGGCGAGGAGTTCGCGGCGCTGTGGCGCGGTCCCGACAACAGCGACGGCGCCGGCAGGCGGCGCGCCGAAGAACTGCGCAGCGGCATCGCCGGGCTGGGCCCGGTAGCGGGTACGCCCACGACGCTGACCGCCTCGGCCGGATTCGCCGGGATGTCCCGGTCGGATTGGGCCGCGGCGGGCGGTTTCGCCCGCGAACTGCTGGCCCGCGCGGACCGGGCCGTCTACGACGCCAAAGCCGGGGGCCGAAACCAGCTGGTCGCGGCGCCGTCCGACACCGCGGAGCAGCCGGCATCGCCGGTGGGGTACGAATAGTCGGTGCCGACCGTACTGCTGCTCTCGACGTCCGACACCGATCTGATCACGGCCCGCGCCAGCGGCGCCGAGTACCGGTGGGCCAACCCGTCCCGGTTGATCGACGGGGAACTGGCGGACCTCCTCGCGGGTTCGGATCTGGCGATCGTCCGGGTGCTGGGCGGCTATCGGACCTGGCAGGACGACATCGATGCCGTCGTCGCCAGCGGTATCCCGACCGTGGTGCTGTCGGGGGAGCAGACGCCCGACGCCGACCTGATGAGCCACTCGACTGTCCCGGCCGGTGTCGCGCTGCAGGCGCACATCTACCTGGCGCACGGCGGCGTCAGCAACCTGGTGAATCTCCATTCGTTCCTGTCGGACACGGCGCTGATGACCGGGTTCGGCTTCGGTGAGCCCGAATCCACGCCGAGCTGGGGGCTGCTGGACCGCCAGACGGATGCGGCGGGACCGACCATTGCGGTGCTCTACTACCGCGCCCAGCAGCTGGCCGGCAACACTGCCTACATCGACGCGCTGTGCGGCGCCATCGAGCAGGCCGGCGGCCGTCCGCTGCCGATCTTCTGCGCTTCGCTGCGCACCGCCGAGCCCGAGCTCATCGAGCTGCTGGGCACCGCCGACGCGCTCATCACGACGGTGCTGGCGGCCGGCGGCGCGACGCCGGCCCTCGCGAGCGCCGGCGGCGATGACGACAACTGGAACGTCGCGCACCTGGCGGCGCTCGACATCCCGATCCTGCAGGGTCTGTGCCTGACCAGCTCGCGTGCCCAGTGGGACGAGAACGACGACGGCCTGACGCCGCTCGACGTGGCGTCACAGGTGGCGGTGCCGGAGTTCGACGGCCGGATCATCACCGTGCCGTTCTCGTTCAAGGAGATCGACAGCGAAGGCCTGATCTCGTATGTCGCTGACCCCGAGCGCTGCGAGCGCGTCGCGCGGCTGGCCGTCCGGCATGCCCGGCTGAAGCACATCGCCCCGGCCGACAAGCGCGTCGCGCTGGTGTTCTCGGCGTACCCGACCAAGCACGCCCGCATCGGCAACGCCGTCGGCCTCGACACGCCGGCCAGCGCCGTCGCGCTGCTGCGGGCCATGCGCGACGCCGGCTACCGCATCGGTGACATCCCCGGCGTCGACGCCGAAGATGGTGACGCCCTCATCCACGCGATGATCGAGCGCGGCGGCCAGGACCCCGACTGGCTCAGCACCGAAGCGCTCGAAGCCAACCCGGTGCGCGTCTCTGCCAAGGACTACCGGGCCTGGTTCGCCACGCTGCCCGCCGAACTCACCGATGCCGTCACCGAACACTGGGGCGAGGCGCCGGGCGACCTGTTCGTCGACCGCTCACAGGACCCCGACGGTGAGATCGTCATCGCCGCAATGGTTTCCGACAACATCGTGCTCATCGTCCAGCCGCCCCGCGGCTTCGGTGAGAACCCCGTCGCGATCTACCACGACCCCGACCTGCCGCCGAGCCACCACTACCTGGCCGCCTACCACTGGATCAACAAGCACTTCGGTGCCGACGTGATGATCCACCTGGGCAAGCACGGCAACCTGGAATGGCTGCCCGGCAAGACCCTCGGCATGTCCGCCGCATGTGGCACCGACGCCGCGCTCGGCGACCTGCCGCTGGTCTATCCCTTCCTGGTCAACGATCCGGGTGAGGGCACGCAGGCCAAGCGCCGCGCGCATGCCGTCCTGGTCGACCATCTGATCCCGCCGATGGCCCGCGCCGAGACCTACGGCGATATCGCCCGCCTGGAACAACTGCTCGACGAGCACTCGACCATCTCGGCGCTCGATCCCGGCAAGCTGCCGGCCATCCGTCAGCAGATCTGGACCCTGATGCGCGCCGCCAAGATGGACCACGACCTCGGGCTCGAGGACCGGCCGGACGAGGACGTGTTCGACGACATGCTGCTGCACGTCGACGGCTGGCTGTGCGAGATCAAGGACGTCCAGATCCGCGACGGCCTGCACATCCTGGGCCAGGCGCCCGACGGCGAGGCCGAACTGGACCTGGTGCTGGCCATCCTGCGGGCCCGCCAGCTGTTCGGCGGCGAGCAGTCCGTGCCGGGGCTGCGTGAAGCCCTGGGGCTCGCTGAAGACGGCTCTGCCGAGCGGGATGCCGTCGACGCCGCCGAAGGCCGGGCCCGCGAACTGGTTGCGGCACTGCAGAAGTCGGGCTGGGACGCTGCCACCGTCGACGGCATCACCGACAACGCCGAGGTCGCCAAGGTGCTGCGGTTCGCCGCCACCGAGGTGGTGCCGCGGCTGCGCGCGACCAGCCGCGAGATCGACCAGATCCTGCACGCCCTCGGCGGCGGCTTCATCGCGGCCGGGCCGTCAGGATCGCCGCTGCGCGGCCTGGTGAACGTGCTGCCCACGGGACGCAACTTCTACTCGGTCGACCCCAAGGCCGTCCCGTCGAAGCTGGCGTGGGAAACCGGTGTGGCGATGGCGGATTCGCTGCTGGAGCGGTACCGCACCGACTACGGGCGCTGGCCCGAGTCCGTCGGGCTCTCGGTGTGGGGCACCTCGGCCATGCGCACCGCGGGTGACGACATCGCCGAAGTGCTTGCGCTGCTGGGTGTTCGGCCCATCTGGGACGACGCGTCACGGCGCGTGGTCGGACTGGAGCCGATCGCGTTGGCCGAACTGGGCCGCCCGCGCATCGACGTCACGGTCCGCATCTCCGGCTTCTTCCGGGATGCCTTCCCGCACGTGGTGACCATGCTCGACGACGCCGTCCAGCTGGTCGCCGGGCTCGACGAGCCGGCCGAGGACAACTACGTCCGCGCCCACTCGCAGGTCGACATCGCCGACCACGGCGACCAGAGGCGCGCCACCACAAGGATTTTCGGTTCGAAGCCGGGCACCTACGGTGCCGGCCTGCTGCAGCTCATCGACAGCCGCAACTGGCGCGACGACGCCGATCTGGCCCAGGTGTACACCGCGTGGGGTGGCTTCGCGTACGGTCGCGGCCTCGACGGCGCCCCGGCCACCGACGACATGAACCGGGCCTACCGGCGAATCTCGGTGGCGGCCAAGAACACCGACACCCGCGAGCACGACATCGCCGACTCCGACGACTACTTCCAGTACCACGGCGGCATGGTCGCGACCGTCCGCGCGCTGACCGGCAAGGACCCCGCCGCCTACATCGGCGACAACACCCGGCCCGACGCCGTCCGCACCCGCACGCTCTCGGAAGAGACCACGCGCGTGTTCCGGGCCCGCGTCGTCAACCCGCGCTGGATGACGGCCATGCGCCGGCACGGCTACAAGGGCGCCTTCGAGATGGCGGCCACCGTCGACTACCTCTTCGGGTACGACGCCACCGCGGGCGTCATGGCCGACTGGATGTACGAGCAGCTGACGCAGAGCTACGTGCTGGACCCCGAGAACCGCAAGTTCATGAGCGAGTCCAATCCGTGGGCGCTGCACGGCATGGCTGAGCGGCTCCTGGAGGCGGCGGGCCGCGGCATGTGGGCCGAGCCGGAGTCCGAGACCCTCGACGGGCTCAAGCAGGTACTGCTGGAGACCGAGGGGGAGTTGGAGGGCTAGCTGGGAGCTCCTTGGCCGGGAGAAATCCGGCGCTCGCAGTTATCCTGGCCCGGTGTTCGAGATCGGTGCGGTGGTCGCCGGTTACGTCATCGAAAGCCGCGTCGGCACCGGCAGCAGCGCTGACGTGTATCGGGCTCGCCGGCCCGCCGAGTCGGTTCCGGTGGCGCTGAAGATATTTCACAACCGGGATGCCGATGACCGGGTGGCCTGGCGGCTCGAGCGGGAGTTCAGCATCGCCTCCCGGCTGCGGCACCCGCATATCGTGGCGATGTACGAGCACGGAGAGCTGCGGGCCGGCGGCGGTGGGGCAGACGAAGATGGTGCGCAACCCTCCCGGCTGTGGCTGTCCATGCAGTACGTCGATGGCCCCGAGTCGACGGTGTTGATTCCCGGACCGGACGAGGAGCCGGATGTGGATGCGGTCGTTCGGGTATCGGCGCAGATCGGCTCGGCCCTGGACTATGCGCATCAAATGGACGTGATACATCGGGATGTCAAGCCCGCCAACATATTACTGAGCTCCGATCGGCGCTCGGCGTTCCTGACCGACTTCGGCATCGCACAGTTGTTGGACGAGGCAAAACCGCTGGCCCGCAATGGCCGGGTCCGTGGGTCGATTGCCTACGCGGCGCCGGAACTCCTCACCGCTCAACAGTTGTTGCCGCAAACGGATGTATATGCGTTGGCGTGCACCATGTTCGAGTGGTTGACCGGTCTGCCGCCGTATCCACGCCCCACCACGTTCGCCATCACGTACGCCCACCTGCACGACGAGGTGCCGACGCTCACCTCACGCCGCTCCTGGTTGCCCACCGCGTTGAATTCGGTGTTCGCAAAAGCACTCGCGAAAGATCCGTCTGCGCGCTATGGCTCGTGCGCCGAGTTTGTCGCCATCGTCGCGAAGATAATGCGAGACGTTGCGCCGCCGCGGCCCCGCCGCCGACGGTGGCCGGCACGGTCGCGTCGCTGAAATTCATGGTTCACACAGTGTTTACCGTCTGAGCCGACGCGTGCGGAGCATCCGACTTAGGGTTTTTGTGTGGGGCTGAGCGCAGGAGTCTGAGGGCGGTATCGGGCCGACCTCTCGTGCGGACGACATCGATGTAACCCCGCGCAACTGGGTCCATCCGACGCCGACGGGAACCGAATGACCACTGAATCAACGAGTTACGACAATTCGGCGCTGGCGCACGAAGAAGAGGGATATCACAAGGCCCTCAAGCCGCGTCAGATCCAGATGATCGCCATCGGTGGCGCCATCGGCACTGGTTTGTTCATGGGCGCGGGCAGCCGACTGCACTCGGCCGGCCCGGGCCTGTTCCTGGTGTATGCCTTCTGTGGCGTCTTCGTCTTCTTCATCCTGCGGGCCCTCGGTGAACTTGTGCTGCACCGGCCCTCCTCCGGCTCATTCGTGTCATACGCGCGCGAATTCTTCGGTGAGAAAACAGCTTTCGTCACCGGATGGCTCTACTTCTTCAACTGGGCGGCCACCGCGATCGTCGATGTCACCGCGGTTGCGCTGTACATGCACTACTGGGGCATGTTCAAGGCGATACCGCAATGGTTGATCGCACTCATCGCGCTGGGGATCGTGGTGACCCTCAACATGATCTCGGTGAAGCTGTTCGGTGAAATGGAATTCTGGGCCTCGATCATCAAGGTCGCCGCGCTGGTCACGTTCCTGGTGGTCGGTGTCGTATTCCTCGGCGGCCGCTTCGAAATAGCGGGCCAGACAACCGGATTCGGTGTGATCGCCGACAACGGCGGACTCTTCCCGACCGGCCTGTTCTCGTTGGTGATCGTCACCTCCGGCGTCATCTTCGCTTACGCCGCAGTCGAACTCGTCGGCATCGCCGCAGGGGAGACCGCAGAGCCCGCCAAGGTGATGCCGCGGGCGATCAACTCCGTGGTCGCGCGTATCGGAATCTTCTATGTCGGTTCGTTGGTGGTGCTGGCGCTGCTGCTGCCCTACACGGCCTACCACAAGGGCGAAAGTCCCTTCGTGACATTCTTTTCCAAGATCGGCGTTCCCGCCGCCGGTGGCATCATGAACATGGTGGTGCTCACCGCCGCGATGTCCAGCCTCAACGCCGGCTTGTACTCGACCGGCCGCGTGCTGCGCTCGATGGCGATGAACGGCAGCGGCCCCGGGTTCACCGCGAAGATGAACCGCAACGGCGTGCCGTTCGGCGGGATCGCGCTGACCGCCGCGCTCACGCTGCTGGGCGTCATCCTCAACCTGTTCGTACCCGAGGATGCGTTCAACATCGCCCTCGACCTGTCGGCGCTGGGCATCATCTTCACGTGGGGCATGATCGTCGCCTGCCAGATTCAGCTGTACCGCTGGGCAGCCAAGGGCATCCTGCAGCGACCCAGCTTCCGGTTGCCCGGTACGCCGTACACCAGCTACGCGACGCTGCTGTTCCTCGTCGCCGTCACCGCGCTGATGTGCTACGAGAACTACTGGAATCTGATCGCCATCATCTTGCTGTTCCCGTTGCTGATCGGTGGCTGGTATGCGGTGCGGGGCAAGGTCCTGGCGATCGCGGCGCAGCGTGTCGGATACACCGGTGACTACCCGGTGATTCCACAGCCGCCGATCCCGACCGCGCCGCACCTGCCGCACGACGAGACGTAGCGCTTGCGCGGGTTGTGTGTCAGCGGTCACGTATTCCTCGGTGTGGGGGAAGGCCGGGTGATCACGCAGTCCGCGGCCAGAACTCCTCGAGTCGACGTTCGATGACTGTCCCGGTCGCAAATGCTGCAGCCATGGCGAGGTTCTCGTCGGCGATCTCTTCAGCCCAGTGGGGCGGCCATCCGCCGTCCGTGAGGCTGGTCCGCATTGCGAGGACCAGTTCTTCTCGGGTCATGTCCGCATCCACGACCTGAGCAGTGGTGGTGGCGCGATGTGATGCAAGACCGGCAAAACCCCGGCCGCATCCGCATCCGCCTTCAGGGTCGAGACGGTCACGGTCGCATGGGTCCTGAACCCACACGAGTTCCCCTGGGACGCAGTAGTTGTAATCGTTTCCGCGAACACCTTGAGTAAGGGCTGTCGCTACGAGGATTTTCATTCGGCCGGCCTCCTGATCGGTTTGTACCGGACGCTACGACTGGCCACCGACAAGAGCGGCGATCGACATTGACGCAGTGATCGAACGCAACTGGGTGGCGGAAAATCGGCCGTGGAATCGCCGTGTGGTTGCATTCGGGACTGGCCTAACCCCAATACCGTTCAGTTAACAACGAGCGACGGTGATGTCGGGGGCGTGCTGGGGTTGTGGCCAGTGTCGATGCGCGGCGCGTTTGACGTGCCATTTGGGCATTTTGCGTTTGATGACCCGTGGTGCGGATCGGCGGCGTCGGTCGGGGTTGAGTCGATCGAGGACTCGGCGGACGAATGCCTGCCAGTGCCGGTCCGCTGCGCGCGGGTGGTTAGGGGGAAAAAGCGCCCTGCTGGGCGACGGACTGGCGCACGATGCGCAGTGCGGCAACGAAACTGACGCGGTCCGGGTCATGACCGGCGTGGTCGGCGACCTGGCTCATCAGGGAACGAATGGCGTAGTGGCAGCACAGGTATCCCCAGATCTCCTGAAGGACCAGGTCCGGGGATTTGGACCGCAACACCACTTTTGGGCCGCGCTGATGGGTTTTGAGTTCATCGAAGACGCTCTCGATTTCCCACCGCTGGGTATACGCGGCGGCCAGCTCGTGCGCGGGCGCCTCGGCGGGGTCGAGCAGTGTGGTCACCAACCGGTACATGGTGGCGTTCGCGCGGCCGTCATCAATCGTGTAGTCGATGATCCGGGCCAGCATCGGCTCGTGGACACGGTCCTTGGATGCGCGCAGGTGAGCCAGCCAGGAACCGTCTGGCAGGTCTTCAACGTGTGCCGGCGCCGGACCGTAGGCATCGGTGCGCACCCGCCACAGTAAATCACCGCCAGCGGCACAAGCCTTGCGCCACAACGCATAAGAGAAGAATCCCCGGTCGGCCAGCAGCAGCATCCCGGGCCTCAGGTGCGGCAACAGATCCTCGATCAACACCGACTCTGCCTGACCGTAGGTTCCGATCGTCGCGGCGAAGATCGCGTGCGTGCCGCACTCGGCGAACGCGAGCAACCGGGCCTGCGGGAACGCCGACTTCTCACCCTTGTTCACCCCCGGACGGCCGAAAAACGCGTCATTGCCCGGGGTATCAGCCACATCCAGGCACGTCCCGTCCACCGCGACCAACCGGCGCCCCGCCAGCCACACCCCCGGGCCATCGGCCGCGCCCACCGGCCTGGCCACCCGGGCGAACAACTGCGCCAACGGCTCCGAACCCAACCGCTCCCGCGCCTGGAAAATCGCGGACTTCCCCGGCAACCGATACTGCTCACGCCACCCCGACGCCCACGCCAAACCATCAGTGAGCTGCGACAACACATCCTCATACGAGCCATCGGAATACAAGCCCATCCCGATCGCGAAATACGCCATCACCCGAGACGGCAACGCCCGATGACGCACCTGCATGCGACCCGAGGCCTCAATCACCTCATCAACCAACGCCGGCGGAAACACCCGCGTCAACACACCCACCGACACCAAATCCGACAACCGACGATCCGACTCAGGCTTACGCCAACCCGCACGAGGCATACCTACAAACTACACCCATGTAGTCTTAACTGAACGGTATTGGGCCTAACCCGTGGCCGCGTGTGACAGCTGTGGCCCGCCACGCGTTTAGCAGCCGGCGAGACCAGCTCAGAGCGCTGGGCGCACCACGCCGGACTAACCTGATCGCCATGGCCCTCACCTTCGCCGATGTCGCCACCGCGAATTACATCCTGCTGACCACCTTCACCAAGGACGGCCGGCCCAAGCCCACCGCGGTCTGGGCGGTACCGGACGGTGACCGGCTGCTGGTCATCTCCGAGGCCAAGGCCTGGAAGGTGAAGCGCATCCGGAACACCCCGCGCGTGACGGTCGCCAAGTGCGACATGCGCGGCAACCCGAAGAGCGAGGCCGTCGAGGCCACGGCGGCCATCTTGGACAAGTCGCAGCTGGGCGCCGTCTACGACGGCATCGGCAAGCGCTACGGGTTGATCGGCAAGGCCTTCAACTTCTTCTCCAAGCTGCGCGGCGGCATGGAGAACAATGTCGCGCTGGAGCTCCGGGCCGCGTAGTGACTCAATTCCCCGCCGGCGCGCCAAAGCTGCCGCGCCACAAGGACATCGGCCGGCTACTGCTGAACTGCCCGGACCGTCGCGGCGTCATCGCCGCGGTGTCGACGTTCCTGACCCGCTCGGGCGCCAACATCATCTCGCTGGACCAGCACTCGACGGCTCCGGAAGACGGCGTCTTCCTGCAGCGCACCGTCTTCCATCTGCCCGGGCTGGCCGCAGCCCAGCCCGATCTGGAGCGCGAATTCCAGGCAGTGGCAGACGAATTCGACATGGACTACCGGTTCACCGACGCCTCCAGACCCAAGCGCGTGGCGATCATGGCGTCGACCGCCGACCACTGCCTGCTCGATCTGCTGTGGCGCAACCGCCGCGGCGAACTCGACATGACCGTGGTGATGGTGATCTCCAATCACGCCGACCTCGCCGAGCAGGTCCGGGCGTTCGGCGTGCCGTTCGTTCACATCCCGGCCAGTCGCGATATCCGGGAGCAGGCCGAACAGCGTCAGCTGGAGCTGCTCAAGGGCAACGTCGACCTGGTGGTGCTGGCCCGCTACATGCAGATCATCACGCCCGAGTTCCTCGAGGCCATCGGCTGTCCGCTGATCAACATCCACCATTCCTTCCTGCCGGCGTTCGTCGGCGCCACGCCGTACCGGCGGGCCAAGGAGCGTGGCGTGAAGCTCGTCGGCGCCACCGCGCACTACGTGACCGAGGACCTCGACGAGGGCCCGATCATCGAGCAGGACGTCGTACGCGTCGACCACACGCACAGCGTCGAGGAGTTGGTGCGCCTCGGCGCCGATGTGGAGCGGGCGGTGCTGTCCCGGGCGGTTCTGTGGCACTGCCAGGACCGGATCCTGCGCCACGGCAACGAAACCGTGGTCTTCTAGAGACATGGCTCCGACGTTCGAAGACGTGTACCGCGAGAAGTACCTGCTGCTGACCACCTTCACGAAGGACGGCCGGCCCAAGCCGACACCGGTCTGGGGCGTGCCACACGAGGGCAAGCTGCTGATCAGCACCGACGACGGCTCGTGGAAGACCAAGCGGATCAAGAACACGCCGCGCGTGACCATCCAGAAGTGCGGCGCGCTGGGGAAGGTCAAGGGCGAACCGGTCGATGCCATCGCCCGCAACCTGCCGAAGTCCGAGACCAAGCGCGTCTTCGACATGGTGACCAGGCGCTACTGGTGGCACGCCTGGTGGTGGATTCCGCAGGCCATCATCCGCGGCGGTGTGGAAAAGGTGCACGCGGCCATCGAGGTCGAGCCGCTTCCCGGCGGCTAGGAACCAATTCCGGCGTTCCGGCGTTGTCCAGGGCATGGCGATGCGACTATTTCTGGTTTATGCCTTGGTCGAGGTCGCGGTGCTGGCAGCCCTGGCCTCGACCATCGGTGTGGCTTGGACGTTGCTGGCGCTGTTGGCCACTTTTGCCGCCGGCCTGGCCATCGCCGGTACGCAGATCACCCGGCATTTCAGCAGGCTGTCCGAAGCGCTGAGCGCGCGATCGGCCGACCCGACGCTGGCCACCGACAGTCTGCTGGTCGCCCTCGGCACAGTTCTGGTCGTCGTCCCCGGGCTCGCCAGCTCGGTGCTCGGGGCACTCATGCTGGTGCCGTTCACCCGGCGCGCCGTGCGGCCGGTCGCGAACGCCGTGTTCGGCCGTCGGCTCACGCCGATGGACTTCCCGACGCAGGTGATCTACATCAACCACGATGAGCGCTACCGCGGCCGCGGCGAATACATCGACGGCGAAGTGATCGAGGTCATCGACAGCTCACCGGTCGCAGTGCACCGGCACGCCGGCTGAACGGACTAACCTGTCACCTTCGTGACCACCTTTGCGACGACGCTGCTGCTGGGCGGTCGTATTCACAGCCCCGCGGCGCCCGACGCCACCGCCATCGCGATCCGTGACGGCGTGGTGGCCTGGCTCGGTTCCGACGACGTCGGCCGGGCGCTGCATCCGGACGCCACCGTCGTCGATCTCGAGGGCGCGTTCGTGGCGCCCGCGTTCGTCGACAGCCACGTGCACCTGACCGCCACGGGACTCACCGTGGTCGGGCTCGACCTGCGCACCGCGACGTCGCTGCCGCATCTGCTGACCTTGCTGGCAGAACACGCCGCGCAGCACCCGGACGGCGTCATCTGGGGCCACGGCTGGGACGAATCCGGGTGGCCCGAGCGCGTCACCCCGACCACCGCGGACCTCGACGGCCTGCTCGGCGCGCGACCCGCCTACCTGGCCCGGGTCGACGTGCACTCGGCCGTCGCGACCACCGGCCTGCGGCAGCTGGTGCCCGGCCTCGCCGACACCGCGGGCTTCTCCGCGCAGGGACCGCTGACGGCCGACGCCCACCACCGCGTCCGGGCCGCGGCCCGCGACCTGCTCAGCGCGGCGCAACGCCGCGACGCCCAGCGCGCCGCGCTCGACCTCGCCGCCCGCAACGGCATCGTCGCGGTGCACGAGTGCGCGGGCCCCGAGATCGGCGGTCTCGACGACTGGGCCGACCTGCGCGCCACCGAACACGGCGTCGACATCGTCGGCTACTGGGGCGAGGCCGTCGCCGACGCTGCCGCCGCCCGCGACCTGATGGCCGCCACCGGTGCCCATGGTCTGGCCGGTGACCTCTTCATCGACGGTGCGCTGGGCTCGCGCACCGCCTGGCTGCAGCAGCCCTACACCGATGCACCCGGCTGCTGCGGCAACACCTACCTGGACACCGACGCCGTCACCGCACATCTGCTGGCCTGCACCGAGACCGGCATCACCGCGGGCTTCCACGTCATCGGTGACGCCGCGGTCGCGACCGTCATCGAGGCCCTGGACCGGACCGTGGCGGCGTTCGGGGCGCCTGCGGTCGCGCGCTGCGGGCACCGGCTGGAGCACCTCGAGATGGTGGACGCCGAACAAGCGCGCAAGCTCGGTTCCTGGGGCGTCGTCGCCAGCATGCAGCCCAATTTCGATGCGCTGTGGGGCGGCGCCGACGGCATGTACGCCCAGCGTCTCGGTGTCGATCGAGCACAGGGTTTGAACCCGTTTGCGCTGTTAGCATCGCAAGGCGTGCCCCTCGCGTTCGGTTCGGACAGTCCTGTCACCAGCATCAATCCGTGGGAATCGGTGCGCGCGGCCATCAGCCACCGCACGGCGGGCAGTGCCATCTCGGCGCGGTCGGCGTTCCTGGCGGCCAGCCGCGGCGCCTGGCGGGCCGCCGGCGTCCGCGACGGGCTGACGGGGACGCTGGTGCCCGGTGCCGTCGCGTCGTACGCCGTGTGGCAGGTGCCCGGCGGCGCCGACGCCCTCGACGTCACCGCACCGGCCGACGCCGTGCAGCGCTGGTCCACCGATCCACGGTCGCGGGTACCGGCGCTACCGCCGCTCGGACCCGACGACGAGCTGCCGACCTGCCTGCAGACCGTCCACCGCGGTGAGCTGATCCATGGCTGAGAGCATGGAAGGCACAGCAAAGAGCGAAGGCGCCGAAGACACCGAAGACACCGAGGTGCCGCGGGAAACCGAGGCGCAGCCGGAGGCCCCCGGAGAACCGGAGCCGGCGCACGGCCCGGGTCGCGGCGCGCGCATCGTCACCGGCGTGAGGCGGTTCTTCGAGCCCCGATTGATCCGGCTCGCCGCGGCCGTAGTGGCCGGTCTGTTGCTGTGCGCGAGCTTCCCGCCGTTCGACCTCTGGTACCTGTCGTTCGTCGCTCTGGCATTGCTGGCCTGGGTTCTGATCGACGAACGCACCACGCCCGCAGGCGGTTTCGGCTACGCCATGCTGGCCGGCCTGGTGTTCTACGTGCTGCTGCTGCCGTGGATCAGCAACTTCGTCGGCCCGGTGCCATGGCTGATGCTGTCGGCGCTGGAGGCGTTCTTCACCGGGGTGTTCGGCCTGACCGCGGTCATCGTGCGGCGCCTGCCGGCCTGGCCGCTGTGGTTCGCCGCGCTGTGGGTGGCGGCCGAATGGCTCAAGTCGACGGTGCCGTTCGGTGGCTTCCCGTGGGGCGTCGTGGCCTTCGGCCAGACCGACAGCCCGCTGCTGCCGCTCGCGCAGCTGGGCGGTGCGCCGCTGGTGTCGTTCGCGGTGGCGCTCATCGGTTTCAGTGCGACGGCCATCGTGCTCGAGGCGGTCAGGCACTGGCGTCACGATCACCGCACGGGTGCCGCGGCGCCGCCGGAGGTCTTCATCCCGGGCATTTGCATCGCCGTGGTCCTGCTGCTCACCGTGCTGGCCTGGCCGCACGTCCGCAAGGCCGGCGCCGGCGCGGGTGATGATCCGGCGATCAACGTCGCCGCCGTCCAGGGCAACGTGCCGCGTCTCGGCCTGGACTTCAACGCCCAGCGCCGCGCGGTGCTCGACAACCACGTGCGCGAAACCAAACAGCTGGCCGAGGACGTCCGCGCCGGCCGCGCGCCGCAACCGACGGTGGTGATCTGGCCGGAGAACTCGTCGGACATCGACCCGCTGGTCAACGCCGACGCCGCGGAACTGATCTCGGCGGCGTCCGCGGCCATCCACGCCCCGATTCTGGTGGGCACCGTGCTGGCGGCGCCGGAGTACACCCCGGAGCACCCGGTGACCACCAACTCGGTGATCGTGTGGAACGGGACCGACGGGCCGGGGGAGCGCCACGACAAGGCCATCGTCCAGCCGTTCGGCGAGTATCTGCCGTGGCGCAGCTTCTTCCGGCTGCTGTCGCCGTACGCCGACCGGGCCGGCTACTTCGTACCGGGCCACGGCACCGGCGTCGTCACCGCCGCGGGCGTGCCGATCGGGGTGACGACGTGCTGGGAGGTCATCTTCGACCGTGCCGCCCGGCAGTCGGTCCTGGGCGGCGCGCAGTTGCTGGCAGTGCCCGCCAACAACGCGACGTTCGACGAACCGATGAGCGTGCAGCAGCTGGCGTTCGCCCGGCTGCGCGCCGTCGAACACGATCGGTACGTCGTCGTCGCGGGCACCACCGGCATCAGTGCGGTCGTCGCGCCAAACGGCCAGGTCCTCGAGCGCACCGAGTTCTTCCAGCCCGGTTACCTGGACCGTCAGGTGCGGTTGAAGACCGATCTCACGCTCGCCACGAGATGGGGACCGGTCATCAACGGCGTCCTCATCGGGGTCGGCGTTTCGGCTCTTCTGGCAGCCATGCTGCACAATAGGAACCTCGTGCGCCGCCGCCAGGCGGCCGCGGCAGATCAGGACGGCAGCCCGGCTGCGCCTGACACCGACACCGACACCGAGAGCGAACAGGGGTAATGACCATGGGCGACGACCGTCCGAGTCAGCGCACGCTGGTCATCATTCCGACCTACAACGAGCGCGAGAACCTGCCGTTGATCGTCGGCCGGGTGCATGCCGCCCGCCCGGACGTCCACGTTCTCGTCGTCGACGACGACAGCCCCGACGGCACCGGTCAGCTGGCCGACGAGCTGGCGCTGGCCGATCCCGACCGCGTGCACGTCATGCACCGCGCAGGTAAGGGCGGTCTGGGCGCCGCGTATCTCGCCGGATTCGCATGGGGTCTGGGCCGCGGCTACAGCGTGCTGGTCGAGATGGATGCCGACGGCAGCCATGCGCCCGAGGAGCTGTACCGCCTGCTGGACGCCGTCGACGCCGGCGCCGACCTGGCCATCGGCTCGCGCTACGTCCCGGGCGGCGCCATCCGCAACTGGCCGCATCGCCGGCTCGTCCTGTCGCGCACCGCGAACACCTACGCCCGGGTGCTGCTGGGCGTCAAGATCCACGACATCACGGCCGGTTACCGTGCCTACCGGCACGACGTGCTGGAGAAGATCGGCCTCGACGACGTCGATTCGAAGGGCTACTGCTTCCAGATCGACCTGACGTGGCGCGCCATCAACGCGGGCTTCACCGTCGTCGAGGTGCCCATCACGTTCACCGAGCGCGAACTGGGTGTGTCGAAGATGAGCGGGTCGAACATCCGCGAGGCCATGTCGCAGGTGGCGAAGTGGGGTATCCGCGGCCGGCTGGACCGGGCCCGCGGCGTCGTCCGCTAGTCACGCAGACAAAGAAAGCCCCGCCTCACGGCGGGGCTTTTCTGTTGGCGCGATCAGCCGCGGCGGCGGGTCTTGATCAGCTCCAGGCGCTCCTTGAGCAGCTCTTCGAGCTCCTCGATGGAACGACGCTCGAGCAGCATGTCCCAGTGGGTACGCGGCGGCTTGACCTTCTTGGGCTCAGGAACGTCACCCTCGATCAGGGTGCCTTCCATGCCGTTCTTGCACGCCCAGGTACCGGGGATCTCCGCGTCGTCGGCGAACGGAACTTCGAATTCCTCGCCGTTGTCGGTGCGGTAGCGGGCCACCTGCCGCGGTGCCAGGTCATGGTTGCGGTCGGTCTCGTAGCTCACAGCTCCGAGGCGACTGCCTCGCAGGACACGATCAGCCATCGAAAATCACTCCCTTGGTATAGCGACAGGGAATCAACGCAGGCCAGCGCCGTGAAGTTCCCGACTCGATTGTCCATGATACCGGGGTTCGGCCGCCCGCCGGATACAGTCACGATCGTGAGGCGGACATGAAGCGCTCGAAGGCCCAGCCGTGCCGGTGGTGTGGCCGGGAGGTGGCCGACGCGGGCATGGGCCGTCGTCGCCAGTACTGCCGTCAGTCATGCCGGCAGCGGGCCTACGAGCAGCGGGCGATGGTCAAGGGCACCAACCTGGCCGAGGACTCGGTGGTGCTCAGCGCAGAGGAAGCGGCGGCGCTCTCCGACCGCGTTTATCAGGTACGGTGTGCGGCCGAGGACGTTGCGACCGCAGTTGCCGAAGGCGCCGGACCCACGGAATTGAAAGAACTGTGTGAGGTGCTGCTGCAGGCCGCCAAAGACGCCGACGGATGGCGCTGACGGTGCGCACCGCGGCGGGAAAGAAATAGTGCATGACTGACGACCGTCGGCGGGTACACAAGCCGACCAAGTTCCTGGGCCGCGGCTTCGAGGCGTTCCACGACGTCGAGGATCCCGTCCAGGACAGTCGCGTCGCCCACGAGACGGCGGCGGCGCTGCTGGAACGTGTGCGCAGCTATCCGGACCCTGACGTGGTCTCCCGGCTCGTGGCGTACACCGACGAGCACGGCATCGAGACCATCGCCGAGTTGTGGGCGGGTGCCGGGGCACGCAGCCTGCCCGGTGCGCTGTGGCGCGTCTATCTGCTGCGGCTGTCGATCCGCACCGACCCCTACTCGGCCAGCCTGATGTTCGGCCGTGGCACGGAGGTGCTGCATTCGATCGACCCCGTCGTCGCCGGTGCGGAGACGCCCGTCGGACCGACCGAGATCCGTGAGCTCGCCGACCGGATCCTGCGCGGCGTCTTCGAGGGCGATTTCGCCGTCGCGCTGGAGCGCGCGGCAGCCTATTGCCGCGTCAGTGCGGCCGGCTGCACGAGCCTGGCCGAGGACGCGACGACGACGGCGCCGGAGCGCGCCGCAGAGCTGACCGACCGTGCGGTGACGTTCACCCGGATCGCCAACGAGCTGCATGCCGCAGCCGGTTTGTGGCGCACCGATTCGCTGGATTGACGCTGTCGCCGACACTGTCGGCCGAAGGCGCTGGAGAAGTTAAAGCCAGACCGCAGAACGCCTCTCGGCGGTAGGCCGCTCGTGGCGGCGAAATTTGGGGCCCGGGGTTACTGCGGCCTGGCGCTGTTCACTCTAGCGGATGTTCCGGTGGGGTGAGCAATTCCGTGATGGGCGCCACGGGGCGTCGACGCCTCCGGTGCGGGACCGCGAATGACGCGGATGGGATTGACCCGAATGACCGCGGCACATCGGCACGGCGGGCTTAGTGTGTCGGCGTGACAGACGTCGGTGATGACCTGCAGGAGTGCCTACCCGAGGAACTGAAGGCACTGTTCCTTTTCGAGTCGTTGTCGGACGAGCAGTTGGCGCAGCTCTGTCGCGCCGGTCATGTCGAGGTCTTCGGCCCGGGCCCGGTCATCACCGAAGGCGACCCCGTCACGCCGCTGCGGGTCCTGATCGACGGCGAGTTGGTGCTCTCGAAGCGCGCCGGCGGCCGGGAACTGGAGATCGACCGAACGTCGCAGCCCGGCGTCTACTTCGGTGCCCGGTCGGCGTTCAGCCCCGTCGGGCACGGCCGGAACCGGTTCTCGGTGCGGGCCACCCGGCGGACGCGCTTCTTCGTCATGCCCGCCGACGAATTCGGCGATTTCGTCAAGACCCAGTTTCCGATGGCTGTTCATCTCATCGATGGACTGGCGGAGACCGCGGAGAAGCAGCACCGCGTCGCCGACGAACGGGACCGGATGCTGGCGCTCGGACAGCTGTCGGCCGGACTGACGCACGAACTCAACAACCCGGTGGCGGCCGTCGTCCGCGCCGCAACCGACCTGCGCAGCCGGCTGGATGCTCTCCTGGTACCCCTGATGAACGGCGAATTCGGCAGCGCGGCAACGGCTTTCCTGGTCGGTGCGCAGACCGACGTGATCGCGAAGGTCGCTGCTGTGTCGGCCCGGCCGCTGTCGGCGATGCAGGCCAGCGACCTCGAGGACGAGGTCGGGGACTGGTTGTCCAGCCAGGGCATAACGGACGCCTGGGACATGGCGCCGACGTTCGTCGAGGCCGGACTGGATTGCGACTGGCTCGAACAGCTGGTGCCGGCCGGCCAACGACCGGACTGGTTGCCGCGTGCGGTGGCGTGGCTGCGGCATCGGGTCGAAACCGAACTGTTGACGCATCAGATTCATGAGGCGGCCCAACGGATTTCCGGCCTGGTCGCCGACGTCAAGCAGTACACCCAGCTGAACAGCGCGCCGTTCCAGTTCGCCGACGTCGACGCGCTTCTGACCAGTACCCTGCGGATGTTCGCCGGGCGGATCGGCGCGGGCACAGCGGTCGAGGTGATCACGGACTTCGGCCCGTCGATACCCGAATTGCTCTGCTATCCAGCCGAACTCAATCAGGTGTGGACGCACCTCATCGAGAACGCCATCGCCGCCATGCGGCCGGCCGGCTCGGGCAGACTCACGGTGCGCAGCCGATTCGAGGACGATGCGGTCCGGATTGAGATCAGTGACACCGGCAGCGGGATTCCGGCCGACATCCGCGGGCGCATTTTCGACCCGTTCTTCACCACGAAACCGCTCGGCGAAGGGACCGGCCTGGGCCTGCACCTGGCCCGGCAGATCGTCGTCGACCGGCACCGCGGGGAGCTGTTCGTGGCCTCACAACCGGGCGACACCACGTTCGTCGTGCGGCTTCCGTTACGACCCGCGCCGGAGGACGGAGAGGGACCATGACGACGGCGTTCGTGCTGTCCGGCGGTGGCAGCCTGGGGTCCATCCAGGTCGGCATGCTGCTGGGGCTCGCCGAGGCCGGCATCAAGCCGGATCTGATCGTCGGCACCTCCGTCGGTGCCCTCAACGGCGGCTGGATCGCCGGGCGGTCCGACCACGACGGTGCCCTGGCGCTGGCCGACCTCTGGCGGACGCTGTCGCGCCGCAAAGTGTTCCCGACCAGCCCGAGTATGGGACTGCTGGGGTTCCTCGGGCGCCGGCCGCATCTGGTCTCCGACATCGGGATCCGCACCCTGCTGCGGCAGAATCTGCGGTTCCGCCGGCTGCAGGACGCGCCGACGCCGCTGCACGTGGTGGCCACCGACGTGCTCTCCGGGCAGGACGTCCTCCTGTCGTCGGGCGACGCCGTAGACGCGATCGTCGCCAGCGCCGCCATCCCGGCGGTCCTGCCGCCGGTGCGGATCGGCGGACGCGATCTGGTCGACGGTGGCGTGGTGAACAACACACCGCTGTCCTATGCGGTGGAACTGGGCGCGACCGAGGTGTGGGTGCTGCCGACGGGTTACTCGTGCGCCATGCCACAACCGCCCCGGGCGGCGCTGGCGATGGCGATGCACGCGTTCACGCTGGCGATCAACCGGCGGCTGGCGACGGACGTCGAGCGGTTCGAGGCATTGGTCGAACTGCATGTGGTGCCGCCGTTGTGTCCGGTGCGGGTGTCGCCGATCGACTTCTCCCGCTCGGGTGAACTCATCGAACGGTCGCTCGAGTCGACGCGGCACTGGCTGCCGACCACCCGCCCCGAGGTGGGGCAGGCCGAACTGCTGGAGCCGCACCGCGACTGCGGCTGAATGCACCGTGCCGGGGCCCTACTTGAGCACGTTGACCGCACGCGCGATGACGAGCGCGGTCGTCGAGATCGAGACCAGCGACTGCAGCGTCATCATCATCTTGGCCCACCGGGACAGCGGCATGGTGTCGGTGGGCGAGAACGCCACGACGTTGGTGTAGCTCACGTACAGGTAGTCGACAAATGTTGGGCGCCAACCAGGTTCGGCGTTCTGCGGATCGCTCATCTGGGGAAACTGGAAGTCCGGGTACGGGTCGTCGCCGGACCGCCGGGCGAACGGCCCACCGCGGTCCAGCTCCCAGAACCAGATGCCGAACACGATGACGTTGGTGATGAAGATCGCCGCGCCGCTGCCCAACAACAGCCCGGCATTGTTGGAGACCTGACCGGACAGGATGTGGACGTCGAGGACGATCGCCGACGTCGTGTTGTCGGCGGTGATGGCCGCCGTCAGCAGCCACATCGCCCACTTGCCGACGGTGGTCTCACGCGACATCCGCACCGGGTTGATGATCAGCAGCACGACCACGAGCAGGAGCTCCAGGCCGATCAGCGGCCAGCGGGGCACCACCGTGTACTGCTCGGGGACGGACCATTGCAGCAGGACCGCGCCGAGGATGGCGGCGATCACCGGCAGCCGGTTCTCGGGCGCGCCGGGCCGCAGCCAGGACGGCACGTGGTGTTCCGCGCTGCTCGTCAGGCGGTGGGTGCGCTCGACGAAGGTCCTGACCGCCGGCGGCAAGGGTTCTGGAGTGGGGTCCATGCGCTCAGTTTTGCACCGAGATGACACCATTAGACGGTGTCTGCCGAGCTGAGCCAGGGAACCCACAGGACGTCGCCGCTTGCCGCGGCCGACATCGATGCGGCTGCCCGGCGAATTTCCTCGGTGGTCACCCGCACCCCGCTGCAGTACAGCGATCGGCTGTCGGCGCTGACCGGCGCCCAGGTGTACCTCAAGCGTGAGGACCTGCAGGCGGTGCGCTCGTACAAGCTGCGCGGTGCCTACAACCTGCTGATGCAGCTCTCCGACGAGGAGAAGGCCGCCGGCGTGGTGTGCTCGTCGGCGGGCAACCACGCCCAGGGTTTCGCGCTGGCCTGCCGCTCGATGGGTGTGCACGGCCGCGTCTACGTCCCGGCCAAGACCCCCAAACAGAAGCGGGACCGCATCCGCTACCACGGCGGTGACTTCATCGAGCTGATCGTCGGCGGCGCCACCTACGACCTGGCCGCCGAAGCCGCGCTCGAGGACGTCGCCCGGACGGGGGCCACGCTGGTCCCGCCGTACGACGACCTGCGCACCATGGCCGGGCAGGGCACCATCGCCGTGGAGATCCTCGAGCAACTGGACGGCGAGCCCGACCTGGTGATCGTGCCGGTCGGGGGTGGCGGCTGCATCAGCGGCATCACCACCTACCTGACCGCGCACACCAAGGCGACCGCCGTGCTCGGCGCCGAGCCCGCCGGTGCGGCGTCGATGATCGCGGCGCTGGCCAAGGGCGAGCCGGTCACGCTGGAGCACGTCGACCAGTTCGTCGACGGCGCGGCGGTGGCCCGGGCCGGGGAGCTGACCTACGCGGCGCTCGCCGCGGCCGGCGACATGGTGTCGGTGACGACCGTCGACGAAGGCGCGGTGTGCACCGCGATGCTCGACCTGTACCAGAACGAGGGCATCATCGCCGAGCCCGCGGGCGCGCTGTCCGTGGCGGCGTTGATGGAGAACGGTGTCGAGGCCGGCTCGACGGTCGTGTGCCTGATCTCCGGTGGCAACAACGACGTCTCGCGCTACGGCGAGGTGCTCGAGCGGTCACTGGTGCACCTGGGGCTCAAGCACTACTTCCTCGTGGACTTCCCGCAGGAGCCCGGCGCGCTACGGCGGTTCCTGGACGAGGTGCTCGGGCCCAACGACGACATCACCCTGTTCGAATACGTCAAGCGCAACAACCGGGAGACCGGCGCGGCGCTCGTCGGCATCGAACTCGGGTCGGCCGCCAACTTCGACGGACTGCTCGAGCGGATGCACAATTCGGGCATCCACGTGGAGCCGTTGGAGCCGGGGTCACCGGCTTACCGTTACCTGACCTAGGGGCGTCGACGGAGGACCGCGAAGCTGTGGCCGGGCAGTGTCGTGGCGGTTGTCCCGATCTGAGGCTCGGCCGAGGACAGGACCGACTCGCCGGTGACGGGTACGGCGACGGGCTGTTCGCCGAGGTTGCACGCCACGGCGAACGCACCACGATGCATCACGATCCAGCGGTCGGCCTCGTCGAACTCGACGCGCAGGTGGTCCAGCCACGGGTCGGCGAAGTCGGGTTCGTTGCGCCGCAACGTGATCAGGTCGCGGTAGAGCTGCAGCAGGCGGGCGTGCTCGCCCGTGCCGACCTCGTCCCAGTCGAGTTTGGAACGCTGAAACGTCGCCGGATCCTGCGGATCGGGGATGTCGTCGGCGGCCCAGCCGTGATCGGCGAACTCGGCCTTGCGACCCTCGGCCGTCGCGCGCGCGAGTTCGGGTTCGGGATGTGAACTGAAGAACTGGAACGGTGTCGACGCGCCCCACTCCTCGCCCATGAAAAGCATTGCCGTATAGGGCGATCCGAGGACCAGCGCGGCCTTGACCGCCAGCTGCCCGAAGTCGAGGTTCTGCGACGGGCGGTCACCGATCGCCCGGTTGCCCACCTGGTCGTGCGTGCAGGTGTAGGCCAGCAGCCGGGTGGCCGGAATGCTCGTGGTGTCCAGCGCCCGGCCGTGGCGCCGGCGCCGGAACGACGAGTAGGTGCCGGCGTGGAAGAAGCCGCGGGACAGGGTGGTGGCGAGCGTCTGCATCGACCCGAAATCGGCGTAGTAGCCCTGTCGTTCTCCGGACACCGCGGTGTGGATGGCGTGGTGGATGTCGTCGTCCCACTGGGCGGCGAGTCCGTAGCCGCCCTGGTCCCGCGGGGTGATCAGCCGCGGGTCGTTGAGGTCGCTTTCGGCGATCAGTGCCAGTGGGCGGCCGAGTTCGGTTGCCAGCGCATCGGTTTCGGCGGCCAGCTCTTCCAGCAGGTGAACGGCTGTGGTGTCGACCAGCGCGTGTACCGCATCCAGCCGCAGGCCGTCGATGCCGAAGTCCCGCATCCAGCGCAGGGCGCAGTCGATGATGTACCGGCGCACCGGATCGGAGTCGGCGGCGGCGATGTTGATCGCCTCGCCCCACGGCGTCCGGCCCACGGTCAGGTACGGCCCGAACTTGGGTAGGTAATTCCCCGATGGGCCGAGGTGATTGAACACCGCGTCGAGCAGCACGCCCAGGCCCCGCTGGTGGCAGGCGTCGACGAAGCGCACGAGACCCGAAGGGCCGCCATAGGGTTCGTGCACGGCGTACCACAGCACGCCGTCGTAGCCCCAGCCGTGACTGCCGCTGAAGGCGTTGACCGGCATGAGTTCGACGAAGTCCACGCCGAGGTCGACGAGGTGGTCCAGCCGTTCAATGGCGGCGTCGAACGTGCCGGCCGGGGTGAACGTGCCGACGTGCAGTTCGTAGATCACCGTGCCGTCGATGGTGCGGCCGGGCCAGGGGGCCGGCGGCGCGGACGTCCACAGCTGTGAAAGTCCGTGTACGCCATCGGGTTGCCGCGGCGAGCGGGGGTCGGGCAGCGGTTCGGAGTCGTCGACGACGAAGCCGTACCGGGCGTCGGCCGGCACGTCGACGGTGACGCGCCACCACCCGTCCTCGGAGCGGGTCATGGGGTAGCGACCCCCGTCGGCGTCGAGAGTCACGTTGTCGGGCGTGGGCGCCCAGACCGAGAATTCGTGGTCAGCCACGGGCTTTCTCCAGAAGTACGCCCGGCAGTTCGGCGAACAGTGCGTCGGCGGTGACGGTGCCCGACCAGGTGCGGCCGGTCAGCCGGTCGGTCCAGTCGCCGGCGGGCAGTGCGAGAGTGGTTTCGGTGCAGTCGGATTCGTCGAGCTTCAGTGTCCAGCGGGGGACGACAACCAGGACATCGGTACCCCGCTGGAACGCGATCACGTGGTCGGCGGCGGGACCGTCGGCGGTGACGGGCGTGTACTCGCCCGACAGGTACGTCGCCGGCCGCTCCCGGCGTGACCGCAACGCTGCCGCGACGACCCGAATCTTGGGGTGGTGCAAGGTGTCGAGCTCACTCCGTCGGAGAGCGAAATCCACCGGACGGCGATTGTCGGGGTCCACCAGGCTGTCGTCGAAGAGTTCGGTGCCCTGGTAGATGTCGGGGACGCCCGGCACCGTCAGCGCGAGCAGCTTCTGCGCGACGGCGTCGCAACGCGCGGCCTCGTCCAGCTGGCCGACGAACGTGGTGACCTCGCCCGCTATCGGCCCGTCGATCAGCGCATCGATCCAGTCGTGGACAGCATCTTCGAACTCCCGGTCCGGCTGTTCCCAATTGGTGTGCAGCTCGGCTTCGCGGATCGCCTTCTCGGCATAGGAGTGCAGCCGCGCGCGGACGGTGTCTCCGACTTCGCCGGCGGCAGGCCACACGCCGATGATGTTCTGCCACAGGAACAATCCGGTGCCCTCGTCCGGCGGCACGCACACCGTGTTCCAGCGGTTCACGCGCTGGGCCCATGGCTCCGCGCACTGGGACAGCACCGTGATGCGGGCCCGCACATCCTCGCCGCGTTTGGTGTCGTGGGTGGACAGCGTCACCATGGTCGTCGGCCAGTCGCGGGCGCGCGCGGCGGCGCGCTGGTGAAACTCGGCCGTGCTCATCCCGAATCGTTCCGGTGTGCCACCGACCTCGTTCAGCGACACCAGCCGAGCGTCGCGGTAGAACAGGGTGTCCTCGATCGCCTTGGCCGTTGTCGCACCGCACAACTGCTGCAACCGCGCCGCCGGTTCGGGCTGCTCGAGTGCGGTGACGACCAGTTGCAGAGCCGATGCCAGTTCTGGTGCCGCTTCGATGGTTTCGTTGATGGCCTCGGGCAGGACCGCGGACAGCACCCGATAGTCGGTGCGATACACGCCGACGCGGCTGACCAGTTGGGCGATGGCAGTCGGTAGGGCCGGATCGTCGGCCCCGGCTGCCCGCACGATCGCGCGATGCAGCCGGGCCAGTTCGCTCGCCAGCGTCTCGGTGGCGACCTTGATCTTGAGTTCCCCGGCATCGGAACGGGTTTCGCGGGCCAGCTCGGTGAGCGTGGCGGCCCCGTCGGGGTCGACGAAGAGTCCGCCGATCTCCCGAAGCGCGTCATAGCCGGTGGTGCCCGCGATGGGCAGGCCGGGGTCCAGCGGCTCGTCGGCGGCCAGGATCTTCTCGGCGACGATCCAGGCGTCGTCTCCGGCCAGTTCGCGCAGCCGGGCGAGATAGCCTGCGGGATCGGTCAACCCGTCGATGTGGTCGACCCGCAGCCCGTCCACCAGGTGCTCGCGGAACCAGCGCCCGATCTCGGCGTGGCTGGCGTCGAACACGTCGAGGTCCTCTTGGCGCACCGCCGCCAGCGAGGTGATGGAGAAGAACCGCCGGTAGCCACAGGAGCCGGACTGCCAGCCCGTCAGCCGGTAGGCCTGCCTGGAATAGACCTCGGCGGATGTGCCCGCGCCGGTGCCGGGACGGATCGGCCAGGTCCGGTCACCCAGCCGCAGCACGTCACCGTCGACGGCGAGATCGTCGACGTCAGAGTCGGAACCCAGCACCGGCAACACGATTCGGCCGTCGGGGTCCAGGTCCCAGTCGATGTCGAAGTACCGGGCGAAGCGCGATGCCTGGCCGTGGGTCAGGACGTCCCACCACCATGGATTCTGCTCGGGCTGTTCGACGCCGACGTGGTTCGGCACGATGTCGATGACGAGCCCCATGCCGCGCGCCCGCGCCGCGGCGGACAGCCGGGAAAAGCCCTCTGGCCCGCCGAGTTCCGCCGACACCGCGGTGGGGTCGGTGACGTCGTAGCCGTGCGTCGAGCCGGTCACGGCGGTCAGGACCGGCGAGAGATACAGGTGCGAGACGCCGAGATCGTCGAGGTAGGGCAGTAGCGCCACCGCCTCGTCGAAAGTCATTCCGTCGCTGCGCATCTGCAGCCGGTACGTGGCGACTACGGGCGAGACCGGCACTGTCATCACGCCGTCTTACGCAACACCAGTAGTGAACGGGCCTGCAGGGAGATCGTCTCACCGGCGGCGGCCACCAGTTCGGTGTGGCCGTGTGGGTCCGCGGTGTCCAGCGCCGCCGCCCAGCTCGCTCCGTAGTCCGCGCCGGGAACCACGAAATCGAGTGCCTCGTCGTGGGCGTTGAAGCACAGCAGGAACGAGTCGTCGGTGACCCGTTCACCGCGGGCGTTGGGTTCGGGTATCGCGTCGCCGTTGAGGAACACCGTGATGCTCTTGCCGAAGCCGGAATCCCAGTCCTCGAGCGTCATCTCGTCGCCCGCGGGGGTCAGCCAGGCGATGTCGCGCACCTGCCCGGTGCTGCGCACCGGTTGCCCGGCCAGGAACCGGCGGCGCCGGAACACCGGGTGCTTGCGCCGGAACGCCACCACGGTGCGGGTGAATTCCAGCAGTGCCGCGTTGGTCTCGCACATGGTCCAGTCCATCCACGACAGTGGGTTGTCCTGGCAGTAGACGTTGTTGTTGCCCTGCTGGGTGCGCCCGATCTCGTCGCCGTGACTGATCATCGGGGTGCCCTGCGACAGCATCAGCGTCGCGAAGATGTTGCGGCGCTGCCGCTCCCGGAGCTCGAGGATCTCGGGGTCGTCGGTCGGGCCTTCGACGCCGCAGTTCCAGGAGCGGTTGTGGCTCTCGCCGTCCCGGTTGTCCTCGCCGTTGGCCTCGTTGTGCTTCTCGTTGTAGGACACCAGGTCGGTCAGCGTGAAGCCGTCGTGGCAGGTGACGAAGTTGATGCTCGCGCTCGGCCGCCGGCCGGTCGCCTCGTACAGGTCCGAGGAACCGGTCAGCCGCGAGGCGAACTCGCCCAGGGTCGCGGGCTCGCCCCGCCAATAGTCGCGCACAGTGTCGCGGTATTTCCCGTTCCACTCGGTCCACAAACCTGGGAAGTTGCCGACCTGGTAGCCGCCCTCGCCGACATCCCACGGCTCGGCGATCAGTTTTACCTGGCTGATCACCGGATCCTGTTGCACGAGATCGAAAAACGCCGAGAGGCGGTCCACGTCGTAGAACTCCCGGGCCAGCGTGGAGGCGAGGTCGAATCGGAAGCCGTCGACGTGCATCTCCAGTACCCAGTACCGCAGCGAATCCATGATCAGCTGCAGGGTGTGGGGGTGGCGGGCGTTGAGGCTGTTGCCGGTGCCGGTGAAGTCCTTGTAGAGCGAGAGGTCGTCGTCATCGAGCCGGTAGTAGGCGGCGTTGTCGATGCCGCGGAAGTTCAGCGTGGGGCCGAGGTGGTTGCCTTCGGCGGTGTGGTTGTAGACCACGTCGAGAATGACTTCGATGCCGGCTTCGTGGAACGACTTCACCATGGTCTTGAACTCGGCGACGGCGCTGCCGGCATGCTGGTTCCACGAGTACTGGTAGTGCGGCGCGAAGAAGCCGAACGTGTTGTAGCCCCAGTAGTTTCGCAGCCCGAGGTCCAGTAGCCGGTGGTCGTGCAGGAACTGGTGCACCGGCATCAGCTCGATGGCGGTGACGCCGAGCGACCGCAGATGCTCGATGATCGCCGGGTGGGCGAGTCCCGCGTAGGTGCCGCGCAGTTCCTCGGGGATCGCCGGGTGCGTCTGCGTCATGCCCTTGACGTGGGCCTCGTAGATCACCGTCTCGTGGTACGGCGTCCGCGGCAGCCGGTCGTTGTCCCAGTTGAAGAACGGGTTGATCACCACGCTGGTCATGGTGTGCCCCAGCGAATCAACGCCTGCGGGTTCGCCGGTGGCCGACGGCTCGGCCAGATCGTACGAGTACAGCGCCTGGCCGAAGTCGAAGTCGCCGTGGAAGGACTTGCCGTAGGGGTCGAGCAGCAGCTTGCTCGGATCGCAGCGGTGTCCGTTCGCGGGGTCCCACGGCCCGTACACCCGGAATCCGTAGCGCTGCCCGGGCGTCACGGCCGGCAGGTAGCAGTGCCACACGTAGCTGTCGACCTCGTCGAGGTTGACGCGTTCCTCGGTGCCGTCCTTCGCGATCAGGCACAGCTCGACGCGCTCGGCGACCTCCGAGAACACCGAGAAATTGGTGCCGGAACCGTCGTAGGTCGCACCGAGGGGATAGGCGCTACCCGGCCAGACGCCAACAACCATGAAGGCAGCTCACCACCAGCCGGTGGCAGCCCCGACCTGGCGGCCGAGTTCGGCGGTCATGGTGCGCATGTAGGTGGCGGACAGGTGATGAGAGTCGTGGTACAGCAACACATTTCCCTCCACAGCGCGGCAGATGTCAGGGCGGCACACCGCGTCACTCATGTCGAGCGGTTTCAACAGTGGGAACTGCGCGACGAAATCGAGGGTCGGGTTGTGGTCGGACAGTACCTCGGAGCGGGCGATGCCGCAGGACGTCGAATTGCCGCCGCTGGCAAGGCAGTCGGCCGGGAAGAACGGCTTACCGTCCCGGACCAGCCACGGAGTGTCACGCATGGCCAGAATCGGGATGTTCGCATCGGACAGGCGCTGCCAGATACCGATGTACGTGCCGGGCATCACGTCACCGGACTTGATGTTCCAGGGGCGTGTCGAGGTGGTGAAGACGAAGCTCGGGTGGTCGGCCACCAGCTTCGGCATGACGAGTTCGTTCCACTCGTAGCACTTCGGGTATGGCCGGTTGTCGCCCATCACCAGTGGGTTCTGCTCGGTCGACAGTGGGCAGCCCATCTTCAGATAGGTGACGACCTTGAAGTGATACCGCTTGCCGAGCAGGTCCAGTGCCGTGATCCAGTGTTCGGCGTGCGAGCCGCCGGCCAGCGCCACGGTGCGGGTGGCCGCGGTGTCGCCGTACGAGCAGTTGCGGATCGACAGGTCGTCGAAGTCGGCGATACAGCTGTCTGCGGTTGTGGCCGGCACGTCGTCCTTGGCCTCGAGCACCGTCGGGCGGAAGGGCAGTTTGGGCACCTTCAGGTGCCGCAGCAGCGAGCGCGCTCCCGGGTAGTCGACGGGGTTGAGCGTGGCGAGTTCCTTGCCGTTGGCCCGCTCGATGTTCATGTGTTCGCGCCAGGTGAAGGCCGTCGCGGTGAGCGTCACACCCATCACCGCGACAAGCGTCCCCAGCACCGCGGTGGGCCGCCGCAGCCCGGCGAGTCCGGGTGAACCCGCCGTCGACGGCCGGCGCAGCGGGTTCTCCACGTAGCGGGTGGTGAGCCACGCCAGCACCCCGGAGACGAGTAGCACGGCGGTGCCGTCGACGAAATGGGCCCGGCTGTGGCCGCTGTAGGCCAGCCAGAAGATCAGCAGCGGCCAGTGCCAGAGATACAGCGAGTACGCCATGGTGCCCAGCGACAGGAACGGGCCGGTGGCCAGGAGCCGGTTCGGCGCCGGCAGCCGCTCGGTGTGATTTGCGGCACTGAGGATGAAAAGCATGGTCGCGCCGACCGGAACCAGCGCCCACGGGCCGGGGAATTCCCGCACGCCGTCGATCAGGGCGCCGCACGACAGGATGGCCGCCAGCGCGACGGCCGACACCACGTTGCGCAGCCACATCGGCCACCGGACGGACGGCACCAGCGCGCCGACGAGAGCGCCGAGCAGCAGCTCCCAGGCCCGGGCGAAGCTGTCGTAGTAGGCGCTGACCTGGTCGGCCTGGTGCGCGAAGATCGCGTAGACGAACGACGCGACGGTCAGCACGCTGAGCAGCGCGATGAAGGCCGGCCGGAGCCGGTCGCCGAGCCGGCGCCGGAACAGGTAGGCGAAGCCGAAGATCAGCGCCAGGAACGCGACGTAGAACTGGCCCTGCACCGACATCGACCAGAGGTGCTGCAGCGGGCTGACGGATTCGCCGGCGCGCAGGTAGTTCGACGCGGTCTCGGCGAGTTCCCAGTTCTGGTAGTAGCCCAGGCTGGCCAGGCTCTGGTCGGCGAACGTCTCCCAGCGGGTCTGGGGCTGGATCGCGATGGTCAGCACGGCGCCCGCGGCGAGCACGACGATCAGTGCCGGCAGCAGGCGACGGACCAGGCGGCGCAGCTGCGGACCGGGGGACAGCGGCGCGTCCGGGGTCAGCGCGATCCGCAGGAGTTTGCCGCCGAAGAAGAAGCCGGACAGCGCGAGGAAGACGTCGACACCGCCGGAGACGCGGCCGAACCACACGTGAAAGGCCGCGACCATGGCGATGGCGATGCCGCGCAGGCCGTCCAGGTCGTGGCGGTAGAACGCGCTCGGCGCATTGCCCGCCGTGGCGTCCGCACCGCTGTCGGTGACGCGCGCGGCGTTGCCCGACCCGGGCTGCGACGCCGGCCGCGGTGCTGCAAGAGTCGTCATGGTCGGATGTCAATCTACCCAAGATCCAGGCCACGTTCATGTAATGGCGAGTCGCCCGCGTGCTGAGCACGCCCGTTTCGACGTGCTCGGCGGGCGATTAGGCTCGGTCCTCGTGCCAGCGCTGAACCCTGCCGAAATCTCGGCGATCGACACCGCCCACATCTGGCATCCGTACAGCACCATCGGCGCCGAGGCTTTGCCGGCGGTGGTTGCCACCGAGGCGCACGGCATCATGCTGACCCTCATCCACGAGGGCCGGCCGGTGCAGGTCATCGACGCGATGAGCTCGTGGTGGACGGCGGTGCACGGGCACGGGCATCCGGTGCTCGACGCCGCGATCACCCGGCAGTTGAGCCGCATGAACCACGTCATGTTCGGCGGCCTCACCCATGAGCCCGCGGCGCGCCTGGCGCAGCTGCTCGTCGAGATCACCCCGGCCGGTCTCGACACGGTGTTCTTCTCGGACTCCGGTTCGGTCTCCGTCGAGGTCGCCGCGAAGATGGCGCTGCAGTACCAGCGCAGCCGCGGCCGTCCCGGCCGGCACAAGCTGATGACGTGGCGCGGGGGCTACCACGGCGACACCTTCACCCCGATGAGCGTCTGCGACCCCGACGGCGGCATGCACTCGATCTGGACCGATGTCCTGATGCCGCAGATCTTCGCGCCGCGGGTGCCCACGGAATTCGACCCGGCCTACGTCGAGGCCTTCGAGGCCCAGCTGGCCGCCCATGTGGATGAGCTCGCAGCCGTCATCGTCGAGCCCGTCGTCCAGGGCGCCGGCGGCATGCGGTTCCACGACCCGCGGTACCTGACGGCGTTGCGCGACATCTGCACCCGGCACGACGTGCTGCTGATCTTCGACGAGATCGCGACCGGTTTCGGGCGGACGGGTGAGCTGTTCGCCGCGGACCACGCGGGCGTCAGCCCCGACATCATGTGTGTCGGCAAGGCGCTGACCGGTGGTTATGTGACGCTGGCAGCGACGCTGTGCACCGCCGAGATCGCGCGGGTGATCAGCGCGGGCGAGCCGGGCGCACTCATGCACGGGCCGACGTTCATGGCCAACGCGTTGGCGTGCGCGGTGTCGGTGGCGGCGGTCGAGCTGCTGTTGAGCGAGGACTGGAAGACGCGCGTGGCGACCATCGCGGACGGGCTGCGGCGCGGTCTGGCACCGGCCGCCGACCTGCCGTCTGTCGCCGACGTGCGCGTGTTGGGCGCCATCGGCGTCGTCGAGATGCGCGAGCCGGTGAACATGCCGCTGGCCACGGTCACCGCGATCGAGCACGGTGTGTGGCTGCGGCCCTTCGGCAAGCTGCTGTACGTGATGCCGCCGTTCATCTGCACGTCCGACGAGATCGACCAGGTCACCTCTGCTGTGGTCGCCGTTGCCCGTGCGTTAACCTGAACACCGTTCAATTGCACTGGAGTCAGGAGAGCGCGCCGATGACCGATCACTCGCCGCTGGCCTGGCTCGCCGAGGTCGAACGCCAGCGCCGGGCCGCGGGGCTGCGCCGGTCGCTGCGGGTCCGGCCCGCGGTGGCCACCGAACTGGACCTGGCGTCCAACGACTATCTCGGTCTGACGCAGCATCCCGACGTCATCGCGGGCGGCGTGACGGCGCTGCACACCTGGGGCGCGGGTTCCGGCGGATCGCGCCTGGTCACCGGCAACACCGAACTGCACGAGGAGTTCGAGGCCGAGCTGGCCGGCTTCATGGGCGCCGAGTCGGCGCTGGTGTTCTCGTCCGGCTACACCGCCAACATCGCGGCGGTGGCGGCGCTGTCGGGGCCGGGCGCACTGGTCGTCTCCGACGCCTACAGCCACGCCTCACTCGTGGACGCCTGTCGGCTGTCCCGAGCCCGTGTGGTGGTGTCCCCGCACAACGACGTCGGCGCCGTCGAGACCGCGCTGGTGAGCCGGTCCGAGGAGCGGGCCGTCGTGATCACCGATTCGGTGTTCTCCACCGACGGTGCCCTCGCACCCTTGCGTGCCCTGCATGAGGTCTGCCGACGGCACGGCGCGCTGCTGATCGTCGACGAGGCCCACGGTCTCGGCGTGCGCGGCACGGGCGGCCGCGGCCTGGTGCACGAGGTCGGCCTGGCCGGCGAGCCCGACATCGTGGTGACGACGACGCTGTCCAAGTCGCTGGGCAGCCAGGGTGGCGCGGTGCTCGGGCCCGCCGCGGTGCGGGCGCACCTCATCGATGCCGCGCGCACGTTCATCTTCGACACCGGTCTGGCTCCGGCCGCCGTCGGCGCCGCCCAGGCCGCGCTGCACGTCCTCATCGCCGAGCCCTGGCGGGCGCAGGCCGTGCTGACGCACGCCGCGACGCTGGCCCGGTTCGGCGGCGCCGTTCACACGCCCGATTCGGCCGTCGTCTCGGTGATCCTGGGTGACCCCGAGGTCGCGCTGGCCGCGGCGTCGGCATGCCTGGACCGCGGGGTCCGGGTCGGCTGCTTCCGGCCCCCGTCGGTGCCGGCCGGCACCTCGCGCCTGCGCCTGACGGCGCGCGCATCGCTCGACGACACCGAACTGGATTTGGCCGGGCGGGTGCTCGGCGAGGTGCTCGCGCTGGTGCAGTCGTGACGCTGCTGCTGGTCGCCGGGACCGACACCGGCGTCGGCAAGACCATCGCCACCGCGGCGCTGGCCAGTGCCGCCCGCCAGGCCGGTCTGGACGTCGCGGTGTGCAAGGCGGTGCAGACCGGCATCTCGCCGGCCGCCGGCCACGGCGATGACGATCTGGCCGAGGTGGGTCGCCTGGCCGACGTCACGTCGCTCGTGCCGGGCTGGCGCTATCCCGAACCGCTCGCGCCCGTCGCGGCCGCCGAATTGGCCGGCATGGAGCTGCCGACGCGCGACGAGCTGGTCGCTCTGGTCCGCAACGTCGACCGGCCCCGTCAGCTGACCCTCGTCGAGGGCGCCGGGGGACTGCTCGTCCAACTCGGTGCCGACGGCACGACGTTGCGCGACCTGGCCGTCGAACTGGGGGCCGCGGTCCTGGTCGTCGTCGCACCGGGCCTGGGCACCCTCAACCACACCGGTCTGACCGTCGAGTCGCTTGCCGCACACGGCATCGCGTGCGCCGGACTGGTGATCGGCAGTTGGCCGCAGGAGCCGGGGCTCGCGGAATCGTCCAACCGGGGTGCGCTCGAGGACATCGCGCCGGTGCGCGCCGTGCTGCCCGCCGGCGCAGGCCGGTTGGCGCCCGGGGAGTTCGCTGCCGTGAGCGCGAAAGCGTTTGATCCACAATGGGTTTCGAGCCTGGTCGGCTGACATGGTGCACTCGGTCGAGCTGCTGTTCGACCTCGACACCGAGGCCGTGATCAGGCGCGCGTGGGACGACCTGCATGCGGTGGGGATCGCCGCTCAGCCGCCCGCCGCCCGTCCGCACGCCACGTTGTGTGTCGCCCAGCGGATCGACGAAGCGGTGGTGCCGGCGTTGGCCGGTGTCGCCGGGAGGTTCCCGTTCCGGGCCCGTCTCGGCGCCACGCTGGTGTTCGGCCGCTCCGCCGGAGTTCTGGCCCGTCTCGTGGTGCCCAGCGCTGACCTGCTCGACCTGCACGCCGAGGTCTGTGCGCTCGCCGCGCCGTATCTACGGCCGGGCCCCATGCCGCACACCGAGCCGGGTGACTGGACACCGCACGTCACCCTGGCGCGTCGCATCCCGCCGGACCGGCTTGCCCGGGCGCTCGGTGTCGCCGGCCGGCCGGCCGAGATCAGCGCCACCGCGACCCGACTGCGGCTGTGGAACGGTGACACCCGCACGGAGATTCTGCTCGGCTGACGTGCCCATGCCGGCCGGAAACGTGCGTGACGTCAAGCACGAGGCGGTTGCCGCCACTTTGGCTGAAGCCAGGGACAGTTTGTGTGCGTCAGACGTCCCTGAGTTCAGTGACCCCCGGTGGATCGCCCGTCGATTGAAATCACGTACTTTCCAACGGGATTCGTTGCGGTCCGGGAGTGGGAGTGACCCCGACAGCCCGCCTCAGCCGCGGCGGCTGATGGCGTGGGCCGCGAGCCCGTCGACGAGCAGGCCGAGGCCGAAAGTGAAACGGCCACCGGCATTTTCGGACCACACCGTGTCGCTGTCGGCCACCGTGGCACCCGCCGCGTCCCACTGGATGCGGGACTGCTCGTCGGCGGTGAAGCCCAGCACGTAGTAGACGATGGTGCGCGCGGCGAGGTCGGCGTCGTGCGCCGTGAGCCCCGATTCGACACAGGCGTCGGTGAGGGCCGCCACGATGCGGCTCAGCTCGGCTGATCGACCGGCGGAGAAACTGGCCGAGACCAGCTCTGCGCCGTCGGTCGCCGACAGCAGTGCGTCGCGCAGCGCCGAACACAGGCCGACGATGCGGTCCGGCCATTCGCCGCCGGCCGGAACGGTCGCCGCGGTGGCCAGCAGGCGGTCGGCGACGGCGCCCAGCAGCTCCTGCTTGTCGGCGAAATGCCAGTACAGAGCGCCAGGGCTGACGCTCAGTTCACGAGCCAGCCTGCGCATGGTCAGGTCGGCGATCCCGTAGTTGTCCAGGATTTCGGCGGCCTTGGCCACCACGTCGCTTCGGTGCAGTTGCACGTCTGTATCCTAAACACCGTTCAAGTTGTAGGCCGCAGTCGGCCTGAAGTAAGGAGTGCCGATGACTCAGGCCGCGACCGATGTTTTGGGTGTAGCCCGCGAGCAGGTGCTCGAGCGTGGCGAAGGCCTGAGCCAGGAGCAGGTGCTCGAGGTTCTGCAGCTGCCCGACGACCGACTGGAGGACCTGCTGGCCCTCGCGCACGAGGTGCGCATGAAGTGGTGTGGCCCCGAGGTCGAGGTCGAGGGCATCATCAGCCTCAAGACCGGCGGTTGCCCGGAGGACTGCCACTTCTGCTCGCAGTCG
The DNA here is from genome assembly GCF_045310825.1 of Mycobacterium sp. SMC-21. Taxonomy (NCBI): domain Bacteria; kingdom Bacillati; phylum Actinomycetota; class Actinomycetes; order Mycobacteriales; family Mycobacteriaceae; genus Mycobacterium; species Mycobacterium sp. SMC-21. Next base: position 106,488 of record NZ_JBJIAO010000013.1, read on the forward strand.
GGTCTGTTCGCCTCCCCGGTGCGCAGCGCCTGGCTGGACGTCCCGAGCCTCGTCGAAGCCGCGAAGCAGACCGCCAAGACCGGTGCCACCGAGTTCTGCATCGTCGCCGCGGTGCGCGGGCCCGACGAGCGGCTGCTGGCCCAGGTGGCCGCCGGCATCGAGGCCATCCGCAACGAGGTCGACATCCAGATCGCGTGCTCGCTGGGCATGCTCGATCAGGAGCAGGTCGACCGCCTCAAGGCCATGGGTGTGCACCGCTACAACCACAACCTGGAGACCTCGAAGTCGTACTTCCCCAACGTCGTCACGACCCACACCTGGGAAGAGCGCTGGAAGACGCTGGAGATGGTCCGCGAAGCCGGCATGGAGGTCTGCTGCGGCGGCATCCTCGGCATGGGCGAGACGCTGGAGCAGCGTGCCGAGTTCGCCGCGAACCTCGCGGAGCTGAACCCGCACGAGGTCCCGCTGAACTTCCTGAACCCGCGCCCGGGCACCCCGTTCGGTGACCTCGAGGTGCTGCCGGCCGCCGACGCGCTGCGCGCCGTCGCCGCGTTCCGTCTGGCCATGCCGCGCACCATGCTGCGCTTCGCCGGCGGCCGCGAGATCACCCTCGGCGACCTGGGCGCCAAGCAGGGCATCCTGGGCGGCATCAACGCCGTCATCGTCGGCAACTACCTGACGACGCTGGGTCGCCCGGCCGAGTCGGACCTGGAACTGCTGGACGATCTGCAGATGCCGATCAAGGCTCTGAACGCCACCCTGTAGAACTAGACGTGATGACCAGAGAATTGCCCGCACCCGTCAGTGCCGGCAAGTTCAACGTGTACACCGGGGTCGCGGCGGATGCCGTCGACGGCGCCGTCATGCCGACCACGGCTCAGCTCGGTCTGGAGGCGCCCCGCTGGTGCGCCGAATGCGGCCGACGCATGGTGGTGCAGGTGCGCCCCGACGGTTGGTGGGCCAAGTGCTCGCGGCACGGGGTGGTGGACTCGAAGGACCTGGAAACTCAACGGTGACTCAGCCCGCTGAAACAGCCTCGGCGCCAACGCTTTCGCATCGCGCCGCGGCGCTGCGGGTCGTCATCGGCCTGGCGCTGACCGGTGCGCTCGGCGGCGTGGTGTGGGCCTTTCTCGCGCCGCCGGTCGACGCCGTCGTTGCGCTGACCAAGAAAGGTCAGCGCATTCACGGCTACTTCGGTGACGAATCGGACCGGGTGTTCCTGGGCGGTGCGTTGGCGGTCGGTCTGCTGACGGTGATCGCCGTCGTGGCCGCGACATTGGTGTGGCAGTGGCGCGCGCATCGCGGGCCGCTGCTGGCCGGCGCGCTGGCGCTCGGCAATGTGGCTGCCGCGGGCGCGCTCACGGGCGTGGGCGCTGTCGTCGCGCATTGGCGTTACGGGACACCGGATCTCGCGGGCGCGCCGTTGTCTCCCGAGCATCGGGTGGGTTACCTCGTCGAGGCGCCGCCGGTGTTCTTCGGCCACTCGCCGTGGGTCATCGCCACGACGCTGATCTTCCCGGCCGGCATCGCCGCGCTGGTCTACCTGTTCTGCACGCTGGCGACCAAGCGCGACGATCTGGGCGCCTGGCCGCCGGTGGAGCCGGCGCCGGTCCGGCTACCGGCCGCCGCCGCTCCGGTGGCTACCGACGCCCAATCGGAAGTCCCAGCAGAACCTTCGTGCTGACGACGCCCAGCTTGAGCAGGCCGAGGTAGGTCGCCGGGTTCAGCAGGGCCGGCCACGAGGTACGCACCGTCGGGCCCAGCGGCTTGCCGTCGAACCGTTCGGCGAGCCAGTTCAGCGTCATCGGCGCGGCCAGCGGGTGCAGCGCGATGTGCTCGCTGAGGATGTCGCGGTGGTAGGTCACGTGCGAGCCGCCCATGACGTAGGTGTCGGTCAGCTCGTCGATGTTGCCGACGGAGATGATCTGGTCGTACACGGCCTGCATGATCAGCAGCGGCGGGGTGGGCGCGGTCTTGCCGAGCTTGATGCTCTCGAAGACGTGCTGCACCTCCGGAGTGTCGAGCACCTCCTGCAGCGGCGACTTCAGCAAGGTGTCGAAGTCGAGTCCGGCGTGCCGCAGCACCGCCTCGCCGGTGGTCATGCCCTCGATGTTGCGCAGCATGGCCTTGCCGGCCTCGGTCGCGTGCTCATGGATGACGCGCTGGAGGCCGGGGTAGATGTGCATGAGGGCGGCGATCACCGTGGCGGGCAGGCCGGCTTTGGAAGTGCCGTTGAGCTGGCGGAACACCTCGGCCAGGTCACCGACCGGCGAGCCGAGGGCAGCGCCGACGACGTTGAGCTCGGGCGCGTAGTTGGCGTATTCCTCCGCGGCCCAGGCGCTGGCGAGGCCACCGCCCGAGTAGCCCCACAGGCCGATCGGCGCGTCGGCGTGCAGGCCGAGTGATTCGGTGTTGATGGCGGCGCGCAGGCCGTCGAGGATGTGGTACCCGGGCTCGTGCGGCGCGCCCCAGATGCCGTCGGTGCCTTCGTGGTCCGGGATGGACACCGCCCAGCCCTGCGCCAGGACCGCGGCGACGAGCATGTACTCGAGCTGCGCGACCGAGCCGAGGGCGCGGGCGCGGCGGCGGAGGGCGTAGGACGGGAAGCAGGCGTCGGAGACGGCGTCGATGGCGCACTGGTACGACACGATGGGGCAGCGCGTGTCGGCGTTGTGGCCGACGGGCAGCAGGACGGTGGTCACGGCGGCCTGCGCGCTGCCGCTCAGGTCGGTGCTGCGGTACAGCAGCTGGGTGGCGGTGACGCCCTGGGGGATGACGCCCATGAATCCGAGCTCGACGTCGCGGGACCGCAGGACGGTGCCGGGTGCGGTGAGTTCGAAGCCGACGGGCGGCACGTAGAACGCGTCGTCGCTGGGCCGCAGCGGGCGGATGCCGGACTGGAGTTCCTCGTGGTACGGCTGGCCGATCCACTCGGCGTCGAACGCCCTGGCTGCATTGCCCATGGTCATCGGGAAATCATGTCTTAAGGAACCCTTAAAAACCAATTCCGGCTCGCGAAATGTGGCCGGAAAGTGACCTACGTCACGGTGCGTAGGGCGACTAACTAGGTGGGCGTAGCGCGGCGAACTCGTCGGTGACGCGGTATGTCGAGTCGGTGAACCGGTACAGCGCGGCCGGTCGGCCGCCGCTGCGGCCGGAACGGGCCGTCGTGCCGGTCGGGGTGATGACGCCGCGGCGGGCCAGCACGCGCTGCAGATTGGTCGGGTCGACCTGGTGGCCCAGCGTGGCGGCGTAGATGTCCCGCAGGGTGGTGAGGGTGAATTCCTTTGGCGCCAAGGCGAATCCGATGTTGGTGTACGACATCTTGGCGACCAGCCGGGCGTGCGCGTGCGTGATCATCGGGCCGTGGTCGAAGGCCATGGGTGGCAGCGCTGACACTGGATGCCAGCGCGTGTCGCCCGGCAGTTCCGGTGTGGCGGGGGAGGGCACCAGGCCCAGGAAGGTCGACGCGATGGTGCGCGGCCCGGGCACGCGCTTGGGCTCGGAGAAGACCGCGAGCTGCTCGAGGTGCGTCAGTTCGCGCAGGTCGACCTTCTCGGCGAGCTGACGCCGGACGGAACTGACCATGTCTTCGTCGTGCCGCAGCTGACCGCCGGGCAGGGACCACGCGCCGCGTTGCGGCTCCATGGCGCGCTCCCAGAGCAGCACGCTGAGCTGCGGCCTCTTGCTGTCCAGGTCGCGCACCTGGAAGACGACGGCGAGCACTTCATGCGCAGTACCCACATCCGTCACGTTTTCGATTTTAAGTCGAAAACGTGGGAGATCAAAAGTGGCGCACGGGGAGAGGCGGCCGGGCGAAACGGCAATCCCGGCGAGTCAAGGTGCGTGATCTTCGAAAAGAAGAATCTCCGCCCAGCCAGTAGACTCACGCTCGATTGCAGCAAAGCTTCGTGTTCGTCGTGCGGGGGAAGGCCGGTGGGCCATGCGCAATGTCGGCATTCAGCCAAGAGACCCGCTGGGGTGGGTTTGCACCCTCGCCGAGCTGGGCACACTCGGCCCGCGCCTGCTCGCCAGAAACCACAGGTCCGTTGAGCCGGTCGTCGGCACCGGTGCCGCCAATGTGTCATTGACGAGTTATGGCAAGCGGATTGCCACCGTATGGCAAACGATCGAGACCATCGGCACCGGCACCGTCAAGCCGCGTCGGCTGATTCTGTGGCTCGATGACCGCGACGCGTGCGTCGATCCGCCGGCGACATTGAAGCGGTTGCAGGCACGTGGGCTGGAAATTCGTCATTGCCGCGACTACGGGCCGCACAAGAAGTACTTCCCGTATACCAACGAGGTACTGCCGGACGAACCCGGCCGCACCCTTGTCACGGCGGACGACGACGTCTACTACCCGCCCACCTGGCTCGCGGAGCTGCTCGCAGCGCACCGGCCCGGCGAGGTCACCGCTTTCCGCGCGCGCATGCGCAGCGACGGTCCGTACCGAACGTGGCCGATGTGCACCACGACCGAAGCCTCCGAGACGGTGTTCGCGACAGGTGTATCCGGTGTGGCCTATCCGCCGGAACTGCTTGGGGCGCTGCGGGATCGGGGCGAAGCGTTCGCCCACGTGTGCCCCCGCGCGGACGACTACTGGCTGCACTACGCCGCCGTGGCCACGGGCATCCCGATCCGCCAGGTGCGCGATGTCGCGGCGTACTTCTGGCCCATCGTGCTGGTTTCCGCCCGGGGACTATGGGACGGCAGCGGAGCTGCGAACGACGCCATCGCGACCCAGACCCGGCAGACCTGGCAGAACTATCGGAATCGTCCCGAGATCGACGCCGAATGAGGATCGGCCCGGTCATCCGGCGCCGTCTTTGCTGGTAGGGCGGGTGACCGTCAGGCCGGCTGCTGTCGCACGCGGTACACGAAGGTGAACATTCCGTGTGCAGTGCTAGTATGTGGCATGTTTTCGATCATAAGTCGAAAACCTGGCCAGGTTCAAAGGAGACGGCCATGACGGTTCTGGACCGTGCGGCGGAGTTCGAAGGTTTCGGCGACGTGGTCGCCGACGGGCAGTGGGCAGACGAAGTGCGTCGCCTCGCCAAGGAGCGCAACGCCACAATCCTCGCGCACAACTACCAGCTGCCCGAGATTCAGGACATCGCCGACCACGTGGGCGACTCGCTGGCACTGTCGCGCATCGCCGCGGACGCCGCCGAGGACACCATCGTGTTCTGCGGTGTGCACTTCATGGCCGAGACCGCGAAAATCCTCTCGCCCTCCAAGACCGTGCTGATCCCGGACCAGCGGGCGGGCTGCTCGCTGGCCGACTCGATCACCGCCGACGACCTGCGGGCCTGGAAGGCCGACTACCCGGACGCCGTCGTGGTGTCCTACGTGAACACCACCGCGGCCGTCAAAGCCCTCACCGACATTTGCTGCACCTCGTCCAACGCGGTCGAGGTCGTCGCCTCGATCCCCGCGGACAAGACCGTGCTGTTCTGCCCGGACCAGTTCCTCGGCGCGCACGTGCGCCGCATGACGGGCCGGGACAACCTGCACATCTGGGCCGGCGAATGCCACGTACACGCCGGCATCAACGGTGACGAACTCGCCGACCAGGCCCGCTCGCATCCCGACGCCGAACTCTTCGTGCACCCCGAATGCGGTTGCGCCACTTCGGCTCTCTATCTGGCCGGCGAGGGTGCCGTACCCGACGACCGCGTGAAGATCCTGTCGACCGGCGGCATGCTCGACGCCGCCCGCGAGACCCACGCCAAGCAGGTCCTGGTCGCCACCGAGATCGGCATGCTGCACCAGTTGCGCCGTGCCGCACCGGAAACCGAGTTCCTCGCCGTCAACGATCGGGCCTCCTGCCCGTACATGAAGATGATCACGCCGGCCGCGCTGCTGCGCTGCCTGCGGGACGGTGCTGACGAAGTTCACGTCGACGAAGATGTCGCGGCCGCAGCTCGGTTGAGCGTGCAGCGCATGATCGGGATCGGGCAGCCCGGCGGCGGGGAATAGCGTGAGCGCCCACGCGGGCCGTTCGGTCGCCTGCGGCGGCCGTGGCTACTGGCGCCAGCGCGCCGACGTCATCGTCGTCGGTACGGGGGTCGCGGGCCTGGCGGCGGCGCGTGCCGCCCAACTGGCCGGCAGCCGCGTCGTGGTCGTCGGCAAGTCCGGCGAGACGGCCACCGCTTACGCCCAGGGGGGCATCGCGGTCGTCATCCCCGACACCGATGACTCGGTGCAGGCGCACGTCGCGGACACCGTCGCGGCCGGAGCCGGCTTGTGCGATGTCGACGCGGTCACCTCGATCGTCGCCGACGGCTATGCCGCCGTGCGTGAATTGGTCGGTGCCGGTGCGGCTTTCGACGAAGTCGGGCCGGGGGCCTGGTCCCTGACCCGCGAGGGTGGACACAGCCGCCGCCGCATCATCCACGCCGGTGGCGATGCCACCGGCGCCGAGGTGCAGCGTGCCCTGGCCGCCGCCACCCAGACGCTCGACATCCGGCCCAATCATGTTGCGCTGCAGGTGTTGCACCACGACGGAGCGGTCAGCGGCCTGCTGGTGCTGAGCCCGGACGGACCTGGCGTGCTGACGGCGCCGTCGGTGATCCTGGCGACCGGTGGCCTGGGGCAGCTGTACACCGCGACGACCAACCCGGACGGTTCGACGGGCGACGGCATCGCCCTGGCGCTGCGCGCCGGATTGCCGGTCCGCGACATCGAATTCGTCCAGTTTCACCCGACCATGCTGTACACCGGCGCGGCCGGCGGCCGGTGCCCGCTGATCACCGAGGCCTTGCGCGGCGAAGGGGCCATCCTGCGTGACCTTCGCGGCGACTCGGTGACCGACGGCGTGCACCCGATGGGCGACCTGGCCCCGCGCGACGTCGTGGCCGCCGCCATCGATGCCCGCCTCGCGGCCACCGGCGACGACTACGTCTTCCTCGATGCCCGTGGCGTCCCCGACGTCGCCGCCCGATTCCCGACGGTCACGGCCGCATGCCTGGCGGCCGGCATCGACCCTGCGCGCCAACCGATTCCGGTGGTGCCGGGCGCCCATTACAGCTGCGGGGGTGTGGTCACCGACGTGTACGGCCGCACCGAGATGGCCGGCCTGTACGCCGCCGGTGAGGTCGGACGCACCGGTATGCACGGCGGTAATCGCCTGGCCTCCAACAGCCTGCTGGAAGGACTGGTGGTTGGCGGCCGCGCCGGTCGTGCGGCGGCCGAGCAGGCCCGCGATGCCGGTGGAAACCGCGTGCCGGAGCCGGATCTGGGCAAGCGGCCCGCGTTGGATCGGCATGCCCTGCAACGCGACATGACCAGGTACGCCTCGGTGGTGCGCGACGCCGCTGGACTGGACCGGCTGAGCGAGTTGCTCGCCGGCGCCCGCGGTATGGCCATGTCGGACCGGGCGGCCGTCGAGGATGCGGCCCTGACCGTGACGGCGTCGGCGGTTGCTGCCGCGGCAGCCGTCCGTGCGGAATCCCGTGGCTGCCACCACCGCAGTGACCGACCGGACCGCGATCCGGCGTTCGGGGTATCGATCGATGTGCGGCTGGACGCCGCCGGGCGCGCCGTGGCCGCCCTGCCGATAGGAGCGTGTAACTGATGGCATTGACCGCAGCCGAATTGGCCGACGCGCACGCGATCATCGATCGCGCGCTCGACGAGGATCTGCGCTACGGGCCGGACGTCACCTCGGTGGCGACCGTGCCGGCCGACGCCACCACGGTCGCGTCGATGGTGTCGCGACAGCAGGGCGTCATCGCGGGTCTGGACATCGCGGTTCTGGTGCTGGACAAGGTGATCGGGGAGGGCGCCTACAAGATCCGCGACCGAGCCGAGGACGGCACCGAGGTCAAGCCCGGCGATGCGGTGCTGACCGTCGAAGCGCCGACACGGGCCCTGCTGACGGCCGAACGCACGATGCTGAACATCGTCTGCCACCTTTCGGGCATCGCCACCGAGACGGCGCGCTGGGTGCAGGAGGTGGCCGGGACCGAGGCCGCCATCCGTGACACCCGAAAGACGTTGCCCGGATTGCGGTTGTTGCAGAAGTACGCGGTGCGCGTCGGCGGCGGTGTCAACCATCGGCTGGGTCTGGGCGATGCCGCCCTGATCAAGGACAACCACGTCGCGGCTGCCGGATCGGTGCTCGCGGCCCTGCAGGCGGTCCGTGCGGTGGCGCCGGATCTGCCGTGCGAGGTCGAGGTGGATTCGCTCGAGCAACTCGACGAAATCCTCGGTGAGAACGTCGAATTGGTGTTGCTGGACAACTTCCCGGTCTGGCAGACGCAGATCGCGGTGCAGCGCCGTGACGCCCGCGCACCCGGCACCAAGCTGGAATCGTCGGGCGGGCTCAGCCTGGAGTCGGCCGCGGCCTACGCCTCGACCGGTGTCGACTTCCTCGCCATCGGTGCGCTGACGCATTCGGTGCGGGTGCTCGACGTCGGCCTCGATACGTAACTCGGCCGCTACTATCACGAGCATGGCGGAAGACGAGAAGACCGAAGACAAGACCACCACACTGAGCAAAGCCGCAAAGGACACCGACGAGACGTCGGGTTCGATGTCCGTCACGCAGATCATCGCGATTGCGGCCGTGGTCATCGGCCTGATCGCCGCCGGCATCGGCGGCTACGCGCTGTACGCGGTGAAGAACCAGGACAAGAAGTACACCGAGGCCGAGCAGGACACGGCCAAGATCGCGCTCTGTGACGCCATGAAGACCGTCAGCAAGGGCATCGCGATCAACACCAACCTGGCGGTCCCCGGCGGGCCGGACGACACCACGGGTGCCCTGGCCGTGGCCGCCAACGCGCGTCTGGCGCTGATCACCGGTGGCCAGTACCTGCTGAACCGGATCGACCCGGCCGCCCCGGCCGACCTCGCGACGGCGGCGCGCAAGTACGCCAACACCCTCTTGGACATCGGGGCCGCGGCGACGGCCGGCGCTCAGACCGACGATCCGCAGCAGAAGGTGCGCCTGGATGACGCCGGCGCCGACAGCAAGCAGATCAACGACATCTGCAAGTAGCCGTCGACGGACCGGGGGCCACGCTGACGATCAGCGTGGCCCCCGGTTTGTCAGTGGGCGATGTCGGCGACGAACACGCCGCTGCGCTTGGCCACGATCCGCGCGATCCGCGGCAACGACGGGTCATCGGTGCCCGCGGGCAGGATGCGCGGATTCACCAGGTGCAGATCCTTGCGCGCGACGTGGATGTCGGCCTCGCCGGCGGCGAGCACGTTCTTGACCCAGTTGGTCTTGCCGTGGGCCAGCCCGATCGCCAGCACATCGCCCTTGCGGTACGAGGTGACGATGGTCTCGAATTCCTTACCCGACTTGCGGCCGCGATGCTTGATGACTGAGAACCCGGGCAGCTTCTTCGAAAGCGGGCGCAACGCCGGGTTGATGTACTTGATCTGGAAGTTCTCCAACCACACCGGGAAGATCATCGGCACGCCGGCGGCGTTGTTGGGGTGGTCCTGACGGCTTGACATGACGCCTCCGTATTCGATTTGGCCTGCTCTGGGAGAATAGTGGGGTGAACACTGCAGTGAAGCTCTCGCGTATCGATTTGCGAGGTCAGCAGCTGTCCGCGGCGCAGTTGCGAGCGGTGCTGCCCCGAGGCGGTGTCGACGTGGATTCGGTGCTGCCCAAGGTACGCCCGATCGTCGACGCGGTGGTCGAACGCGGTGCGGTGGCGGCCCTCGAATACGGCGAGTCCTTCGACGGCGTGCGGCCGGCCGCCGTACGCGTCCCCAAGGCGGAGCTGGACGCCGCGCTGACCCGCCTGCCCGCCGACGTGCGGGTGGCGCTCGAGGTCGCGATCGAGCGGACCCGTGCCGTGCACGCCGACCAGCGGCGCACCGACACCACCACGACGCTGGCCCCGGGCGCGACCGTCACCGAACGGTGGGTCCCGGTCGAACGCGTCGGGCTGTACGTCCCCGGCGGCAACGCCGTCTACCCGTCGAGCGTCGTGATGAACGTCGTCCCGGCCCAGACCGCCGGCGTCGACTCCCTGGTGATCGCCAGCCCGCCACAGAAGGACCACGGCGGACTACCGCACCCGACCATCCTCGCCGCGGCAGCTCTGCTCGGGGTCGACGAGGTGTGGGCTGTCGGCGGTGCCCAGGGCATCGCGCTGCTGGCTTACGGCGGCGTGGACACGACCGGCGAAGAGCTCGCGCCGGTCGACATGATCACCGGCCCGGGCAACATCTTCGTCACGGCCGCCAAGCGCATCTGCCGTTCCCAGGTGGGCATCGACGCCGAGGCCGGCCCGACGGAGATCGCGATCCTGGCCGATCACTCGGCCGACGCGGTGCACATCGCCGCCGATCTGATCAGCCAGGCCGAGCACGACGAGATGGCGGCCAGCGTGCTGGTCACCACCAGTGAGAAGCTGGCCGACGCCACCGATGTGGAGGTGGCCGCGCAGGTCGCCACGACGCTGCACCGTGAGCGGGTGACGGTCGCGCTGAACGGCAAACAGTCGGCCATCGTGCTGGTGGACGACCTCGACACCGGGGTCCGTGTCGTGAACGCCTACGCCGCCGAGCACCTGGAGATCCAGACCGTCGACGCCGCTGAGGTCGCCGGCCGAATCCGTTCGGCGGGCGCCATTTTCGTCGGCGCCTGGTCGCCGGTGAGCCTCGGCGACTACTGCGCCGGGTCCAACCACGTGCTGCCGACCGCCGGTTGCGCGCGGCACTCCAGTGGCCTGTCGGTGCAGACGTTCCTGCGTGGCATCCACGTCGTCGACTACACCGAGGCGGCCCTGAAAGACGTTGCGGGTCACGTGATCACGCTGGCCACGGCAGAGAACCTGCCGGCGCACGGTGAGGCTGTGCGCCGGAGGTTCGAACGCTGATGGGTAAGAAGATCTCCCTGGCCGACCTGCCGCTGCGGGAGAACCTGCGCGGCAAATCGCCGTACGGCGCACCGCAACTCGTGGTGCCGGTGCGGCTCAACACCAACGAGAACCCGCACCCGCCGACACCGGCGCTGGTCGACGACGTCGCCGCATCGGTCGCCGCGGCCGCCGCCGAGTTGCACCGCTACCCGGACCGCGACGCCATGGCGCTGCGTACCGATCTGGCCGCGTACATGCAGGCGCAGACGGGTGTCGCGCTGACGGCGGAAAACCTGTGGGCGGCAAACGGTTCCAATGAAATCCTGCAGCAGCTGCTGCAGGCGTTCGGCGGGCCGGGCCGCAGCGCCATCGGTTTCGTGCCGTCGTACTCGATGCACCCCATCATTTCGGACGGCACCCAGACCGAATGGCTGTCGGCAACCCGGGCGACCGATTTCGGCCTCGACGTCGACGTGGCGGTGGCCGCCATCGAGGCGCAGCGACCCGACGTCGTCTTCGTGACCAGCCCCAACAACCCGACCGGGCAGAGCGTTCCGCTCGACGACCTGCGCCGCCTGCTGGACGTCACGCCCGGTGTGCTGATCCTCGACGAGGCGTACGGCGAATTCTCGTCGCAGCCCAGCGGTGTCGCGCTGCTCGCCGAGTACCCGGCCAAGCTGATCATCAGCCGCACCATGAGCAAGGCGTTCGCCTTCGCCGGCGGGCGGCTGGGCTACCTCGTGGCCGACCCTGCCGTGATCGATGCGATGCTGCTGGTGCGGTTGCCGTATCACCTGTCGGTGCTGACGCAGGCGGCCGCGCGTGCCGCGCTGCGGCATGCTGATGAGACGCTGAGCAGCGTCGCCACTTTGGCTTCGGAGCGGGACCGGGTGGCAGCGGCGTTGTCCGGCATGGGTTTCCGGGTGATCCCCAGTGACGCCAACTTCATCCTGTTCGGCGAGTTCGCCGATGCCGCGGCGACCTGGCAGCGCTACCTCGACGCCGGCGTGCTGATCCGCGACGTCGGAATCCCCGGATTCCTGCGCACCACCGTCGGTTTGGCCGCGGAGAACGACGCCCTGCTGGAAGTCAGCGCCAAGCTCGCCGCAACGGAACTAGCCCCACAAGGAGTTTCATGACCCGCCGCGCCCGCGTGGAACGCACCACCAAAGAGTCGAGCATCGTCGTCGAGATCGATCTCGACGGCACCGGCCAGGTCGACATCAGCACCGGGGTGCCGTTCTTCGACCACATGCTGACCTCCCTGGGCACGCACGCCAGCTTCGATCTGACGGTGCACGCCAAGGGTGATGTCGAGATCGAGGGCCACCACACCGTCGAGGACACCGCGATCGTCCTGGGCCAGGCACTCGGCCAGGCCCTGGGCGACAAGAAGGGCATCCGCCGGTTCGGCGACGCGTTCATCCCGATGGACGAGACCCTGGCCCATGCGGCCGTTGACGTTTCGGGCCGTCCGTACTTCGTGCACACCGGTGAACCGGAGTCGATGGTGTCCTTCACCATCGCCGGGTCCTCGGTGCCGTACCACACCGTGATCAACCGGCACGTGTTCGAATCGCTGGCCTTCAACGCCAAGATCGCGCTGCACGTGCGCACGCTGTACGGCCGCGACCCGCACCACATCACCGAGGCGCAGTACAAGGCCGTGGCGCGCGCGCTGCGTCAGGCCGTCGAACCCGACCCTCGGGTGGCCGGCGTGCCGTCGACCAAGGGCACTCTGTGACAAAGAAACTCGTCGTTCTGGACTACGGCTCGGGCAATCTCCGGTCCGCGCAGCGCGCCCTCGAGCGGGTCGGCGCTGACGTCGAGGTCACCGCCGACGCCGCTGCCGCGGCTGCCGCCGACGGTCTGGTTGTGCCCGGTGTCGGCGCCTACGAGGCCTGCATGACCGGTCTGCGGTCGATCGGCGGCGAGAAGATCATCGCCGACCGGCTGGCCGCGGGCCACCCGGTGCTGGGTGTGTGCGTCGGCATGCAGATTCTGTTCTCGAAGGGCGTCGAGTTCGGGGTGCAGACCGAAGGCTGCGGGCAGTGGCCCGGTGAGGTCACCCGGCTGGATGCGCCGGTGATTCCGCACATGGGCTGGAACACCGTCGATGCCGCCGCCGACAGCACCCTGTTCAAGGGGCTCGACGCCGACACCCGGTTCTACTTCGTGCATTCCTACGCCGCCCAGCAGTGGGGCGGCCATGCCGACGCGAAGGTCACCTGGGCCACGCATCACGTGCCGTTCATCGCGGCCGTCGAAGACGGCGCGTTGTCGGCGACACAGTTTCATCCGGAGAAGAGCGGCGACGCAGGTGCGACGCTGTTGGCGAATTGGGTTGAGGGGCTATGAGTTTGATTCTGTTGCCGGCCGTTGACGTGGTCGACGGCAAGGCGGTGCGGCTGGTGCAGGGCAAGGCCGGCAGCGAGACCGATTACGGTTCGGCGCTGGAGGCGGCGCAGACCTGGCAGCGCGACGGTGCCGAGTGGGTGCACCTGGTGGACCTGGACGCCGCGTTCGGCCGGGGCAGCAACCGGGAACTGCTGGCCGAGGTCGTCGGCAAACTCGATGTGGCCGTGGAACTTTCCGGTGGCATCCGTGACGATGAGTCGCTCAAAGCGGCCATGGACACCGGCTGCGCCCGCGTGAACATCGGCACCGCGGCGCTGGAGAGCCCGGAATGGTGCAAGCGGGCCATCGGCGAGTACGGCGACCGCGTGGCGGTCGGCCTGGACGTGCAGTTCGAGAACGGCAGTTGGCGCCTGCGCGGCCGCGGCTGGGAGACCGACGGCGGCGACCTGTGGGACGTGCTGGAACGCCTCGACAGCGAAGGCTGTTCGCGTTACGTCGTCACCGACGTCACCAAGGACGGCACGCTGACCGGTCCGAACCTGGACCTGCTGAGCACCGTCGCCGGCCGCACCAACGCGCCGATCATCGCGTCGGGTGGCGTGTCGAGCCTGGACGACCTGCGCGCCATCGCCACGCTGACCGGGCAGGGCGTCGAGGGCGCCATCGTCGGAAAGGCCTTGTACGCAGAGCGGTTCACGCTGCCTGAGGCGCTGGCTGCGGTTAAGTGATCGAACCGGCGAGGTTGGCAGAGCTGGTCGCGGCCGCGACCAGCATCCTCGACGATGCCGTCGCCCCGTTCATCGCCGGCCACCAGGCCGACGCGGCAGTTCGCAAGAAGGGCAACGACTTCGCCACCGAGATCGACCTCGCCATCGAGCGCCAGGTCGTCGCGGCCCTGACGTCGGCCACCGGAATCGGTGTGCACGGTGAGGAATTCGGTGGCGAGCCCATCGACTCCGAGCTGGTGTGGGTGCTCGATCCGATCGACGGCACATTCAACTACGCGGCCGGTTCGCCCATGGCGGCGATCCTGCTCGGCCTGCTGTGGCGGGGCACCCCGGTCGCCGGGCTGACGTGGCTGCCGTTCATGGGCCAGCGCTACGTCGCAACCGTGGACGGTCCCGTCCGCGACGGGGAGACGGCCTTGCCGCCGCTGGCCCCGACCACGCTGGCCGAATCCATCGTCGGTATCCAGACCTTCAACATCGATTCGAAGGGCCGTTTCCCGGGGCGGTGGCGCAATGCGGTCCTGTCGAGCCTGACGCGGGAATGCTCGCGGGTGCGGATGCACGGCGCGACGGGCCTCGACCTGGCGTACGTCGGCGCCGGCATTCTCGGCGGCGCGATCAGCTTCGGTCACCACATCTGGGACCACGCCGCGGGTGTCGCCTTGGTCCGGGCCGCCGGCGGTATCGTCACCGACCTCGCCGGCGAGCCGTGGACGGCCGATTCGAAATCTGCGTTGGCCGCCGCACCCGGTGTGCACGAGAGGATGCTGGAGATCGTGAAATCCGTTGGTATTCCGGAGGATTACCTGTGAGTCTCGCAACGCGCGTCATCCCGTGCCTGGACGTCGACGGCGGCCGGGTGGTCAAGGGCGTCAACTTCGAGAACCTGCGGGACGCCGGTGATCCCGTCGAGCTGGCCGCCGCGTATGACGCGGAAGGCGCCGACGAGCTGACGTTCCTGGACGTCACCGCGTCGTCGTCGGGCCGCTCGACCATGCTCGAGGTGGTGCGCCGCACCGCCGAGCAGGTGTTCATCCCGCTGACCGTGGGTGGCGGCGTGCGCTCGGTCGAGGACGTCGACACGCTGCTGCGCGCCGGCGCCGACAAGGTTTCGGTCAACACCGCCGCGATCGCCCGGCCCGAGCTGCTGTCGGAGCTGTCGCGGCAGTTCGGTTCGCAGTGCATCGTGCTGTCGGTGGATGCCC
The DNA here is from genome assembly GCF_045310825.1 of Mycobacterium sp. SMC-21. Taxonomy (NCBI): domain Bacteria; kingdom Bacillati; phylum Actinomycetota; class Actinomycetes; order Mycobacteriales; family Mycobacteriaceae; genus Mycobacterium; species Mycobacterium sp. SMC-21. The sequence continues at coordinate 121,611 of NZ_JBJIAO010000013.1, forward strand.
GCACCGTGCCCGAAGGATCCGAGCCGACGCCGTCCGGCTGGGAGGTGACGACCCACGGCGGCCGCCGCGGCACCGGCATCGACGCCGTCGAATGGGCCACGCGCGGAGCCGAACTCGGGGTCGGGGAGATCCTGCTGAATTCCATGGACGCCGACGGCACCAAGGCCGGTTTCGACCTCGCGATGCTGCGGGCGGTGCGCGCCGCGGTGAGCGTGCCGGTGATCGCCAGCGGGGGAGCCGGCGCCGTCGGCGACTTCGCGCCCGCGGTGCAGGCCGGTGCGGATGCGGTCCTGGCGGCCACCGTCTTCCACTTCCGGGAGCTGACGATCGGTCAGGTGAAGGAAGCGATGGCGGCCGAAGGGATCACGGTGCGATGAGCCTGGATCCCGGGATCGCCGCCCGCATCAAGCGCAACGAGGCCGGGCTGTTCACCGCCGTGGTGCAGCAGCGGGGTACCGGCGATGTGCTGATGGTCGCCTGGATGGACGACGACGCGCTGGCCCGCACTCTGGAAACCCGTGAGGCGACGTACTTTTCCCGCTCGCGCGGTGAGCAGTGGGTCAAGGGTCTGACATCGGGCCACACGCAGTACGTGCACTCGGTGCGGCTGGACTGTGACGGCGACGCCGTGCTGCTCGAAGTCGACCAGGTCGGTGGGGCCTGCCACACCGGCGACCACAGCTGCTTCGACGCCGACCAGTTGCTCGCCCCCGAGGCCTAATCCGGCTCGGCCAGGTGCTGCTCGACCAGCGCCCGTCCCTCGGCCCGCAGGGCGTCGTCGACCTCGATCTCGAGCACCCGTAGGGCGGCATCGGCGATGGCCTCGGCCACTTCGTCGCCGGTGATCTCGGGATCGTCGACGCGCTGCGCGATGACCGTCTCGGTCAGGCGCACCGGCAGGCCGCAGCGGAACTCGTCGCGGCCGCCGACGGCGTCGACCGCCAGTTCGCGGTAGACGGCGTGCAACTCGCGGCGCCGGCGGTGGAAGCCCTCGATGCCGTCGACCTCCGGCAGCAGATAGAGCCGGCCCAGGTTCCACGGCACGGACAGCAGGTTGGCCGCGTCACCGGCCGTCACCGCCCAGAGGGCCGCCTTCGGGTCGTCCACCGAGCGCGTCACGCGCCGCGCGAAGTCCAGCGACGGCACCACCGTCGCGTCGAGCAGTGCCTCGAGGATGGCTTCCTTGTTGGGGAAGTGGTGATACAGCGAGGCCTGACGGATGCCGACGGCTTCGGCGATCGACCGCGTCGAGGTGACCGTGAAGCCCTGTGTCACAAACAGTTCTCCGGCGGCATCGAGGATCTGTTCGACGGCGGTGCTGCCGGGGCGTAGGGCATCGCGATGACGGGGACGGCCGGGGCGGCTCATGCCACTACTGTGCCACCTGCGGTCATTCGCGCAGCGTCGGCTCGCGTGAAACGCAACTGTTACATCGCGACCCACGTCGGAAACGTCGGTGACCCCTCTGCGTCACGCTTCCCATTAATTCTGTCAGTTGACAGGTATTAGGCCTCGCAGAATCGGAATCGGATGACATTGACCAACACGTCGCCGGCAGATCACGACGATCTCGCCGAGTTCGGCTACGACCAACAGCTGCACCGCTCGCTGGGCAAGTTCGCCTCGTTCGCGGCCGGTTTCTCGTTCGTGTCGATCCTCACCACGATCTTCCAATTGTTCGGCCTCGGATACAGTTTCGGCGGGCCGGCGTTCTTCTGGACCTGGCCGGTGGTGTTCATCGGACAGTTCGCGGTGGCCTTGTGCTTCGCCGAACTCGCGGCCCGCTACCCGATCTCGGGGGCCATCTACCAGTGGGCCCGCCGCCTCGGCGGTGAGGTGGTCGGCTGGTTCGGTGGCTGGTTCATGATCGTCGCCCAGATCATCACCGCATCCGCCGCGGCCATCGCGCTGCAGGTGGTGCTGCCGGCGGTGTGGCCGGGCTTCCAGATCATCGGCACCGATACCGCACTCACGTCGGCCGATGGCGCCGCCAACGCCGTGCTGTTGGGTACCGCGCTGCTGATCATCACCACCACGATCAACTGCATCGGCGTGCGCTGGATGTCGCGCGTCGCGACGATCGGTGTCTGCTGCGAGATCGTCGGCGTCATCGCGGTCGTCGGAGTCTTCTTCACGCACGCACAGCGCGGTCCGCAGGTCGTCTTCGACACCGGTGGCGCGGGTTCGGGCTACGGCTGGGCCTGGATCGCCTCGGGTCTGATGGCCGCCTACGTCATGGTCGGCTTCGGCTCGGCCGGTGAACTCGCCGAGGAGACGCGCGACGCGCGCCGCGTCGCCCCGCGCACCATCCGGTCGGCGCTCACCGTCTCGGCACTCGGTGGCGGTCTCATGATCGTCGGCGCACTGATGGCGGCGCCGAGCCTGACCGACGGCCGTCTGGCGACCGAAGGCCTGCCCTACGTGCTGGGTGCGGTGCTGTCCTCGCCCTGGGGCACGCTGCTCCTCATCGATGTGGCCATCGCGATCTTCATCTGCACCTTGGCAATTCAGACCGCTGCCACCCGCCTGATGTTCTCCATGGCACGCGACCAGCGGCTGCCGTTCTCGGCGCTGCTGTCGCGCGTCAATCCGGCTACCGGGACGCCGATTCCGCCCGCGATCGTGGTCGGTGTCGCGTGCGTCGGTGTGCTCCTGGTGAACGTCGGCAACTCCGCGATCTTCGCGACCCTGGCCAGCGTCTGCATCATCGCGATCTACATCGCGTACCTGCTGGTGACGGCGCCGCTCCTGGCGCACCGGCTGCGCGGAATGCGCTGGGACGCTTCGGTTACCGACGCCGGTGGCCGGCCGCTGTTCTCGCTGGGTCGCTGGGGCCTGCCGGTCAACATCTTCGCCGTGGTGTACGGCGTGGCCATGGTGATCAACCTGGCCTGGCCGCGGCCGGAAATCTACGACCCGACGGGCACCATGCCGCTGCTGGTGTGGGCCGGGCCGTTCACCATCGTCGCCATCGTCGCGCTCGGCGCCCTGTGCTTCCCGTACCGCCGGACCCACCCGCGCCCCGTCGGGTCGCTCTGACCCCGTCCAATCCACAACTGCCGAAAGGATTCTCGTGAGTTCTTCGTCCACCACCTCGACGACCGCCGCCGCCCGCGCACACGCCCGTGCGCAGGCCGGCACCCACACCGCGGCCATGCCCGTCGTTCCGGCATCGCAGTGGCCGACACCGCCGGCCGGTGTCGATGCCCACCGCCTGACCTGGGCCGAGACGGTGCCCGGCGGCCGCTACACCAGCAAGGTGCTGGACCGCGGAACGCGGTTGCGGCTCACCGACATCGAGGGCCGCGCGTGCGCGCACCTGCTGCTGTGGCGCGCCGACGCCCCCTGGGAGCGCCTGAACACCGCCGACACCGTCAAGGTGCCGTGGCAGGCGTATCTCGGCACCGGGCACCCGCTGCTCGATGACCAGGGCCGGGTCCTGGCGACCATCGTCGCCGACACCTCGGGCCACCACGATGCCCTGTGCGGCACCACAACCCGGTCCCAGAACGAAGCCCGCTACGGTGCCGGCAGCGCGCACTCGGACAGCCCGGCCGGCCGCGAGTTGCTGGTGCTCGCCGCACTCAAGCACGGCCTGGGGCCGCGCGACGTAGGCCCCGGCGTGTCGTTCTTCCACGGCGTCCGGGCCGACGATGCGGGGCAACTGGTGTCGACGGGCTCGGCCGGAGCCGGCACCGCGGTCGAACTGCTCGTGCACCTGCCGGTGATCGTGGCGATCGCCAACACCGCACACCCGCTCGACCCGGAGCCGAGCTTCAACACCTCGGACCTGGAGGTGCTGGCCTGGTCGGCTCCCGCCGACCTCGCCGATCTGGCCGCGCGCGCCGAAACCATCGGACCCGAATACGAACGCGCCCACCGCAACACCGAAGACGTCTGGACCGCACTGCATCTCACCGAAGGAGTTCCCGCATGAGCACCGTCATCGACTCGGTCCCCGCGCTGGTGTCCGGCACGACCATCCTCGACGAGATCGTCGAGGCCCGCGGCCCCTGGTCGGCGATCGTCGCGGCAGGCGACGTGCTGACCATCGTCGACCTGCACGGCAATCAGGCCGTGGACACGCTGATCTACGGGGCGCACGACACGTCCCGCCGGTACAGCGCCCAGACCACCATCACGGCGCAGAAGTCGCTGTTCGTCAGCACCGGAACCGTGTTGCGCGACAGCGACGGTGGGGCACTGATGACCGTGGTGGCCGACGAGGTCGGCAATCACGACACCGTCGGCGGCGCCTGCTCGCAGGAGTCCAACACCCTGCGCTACGGCCACCACACCCGCCATCAGCATGCGTGCGTCGAGAACTTTCTCATCGAAGGCGCCCGCTACGGCCTCGGAAAGCGTGACCTGGCACCGAATCTCAACTTCTTCATGAACGTGCCGGTGGAGGCCGACGGCACGCTCGGCATCGTCGACGGGCTGTCGGCGCCGGGACTGCGGGTGGCGCTGCGCGCCGACACCGACGTCCTCGTGCTGGTGTCCAATTGCCCGCAGATCAACAACCCGTGCAACGGCTTCGATCCGACACCGGTGCGGATGATCGTCACCCGCCCGTCCTGATCCACGTTCTCTCGCACCGCGTTCTGCATTCGAAGGAGTACCGGAATGGCGCCATCCGCCCTCACCGTGCTGCGGCCCGGGCCGAGCACCACCGTCCAGGACTGGCCGGGCCGCATCGGCTACTGGCAGGTGGGCGTACCGCCGTCAGGTCCGATGGACGACCTGTCGCTGCGGTTGGCCAACCTCGCGGTCGGTAACGCCGAAGGCGCACCCGGCCTCGAGGCCACGATGGCCGGTCCGACACTGGGATTCGACGAGGCGACGGTCGTCTGCGTCACCGGCGCACCGGTATCGGTCACGCTCGACGGCGTCCCGGCGCGGCAGTGGGCACCCATCGCGGTCCCGGAGGGCGGTGTGCTCGAGATCGGCGCCGTACAGGGCGTCGGCATGCGCATCTACATCGCGGTGGCCGGCGGTATCGAGGCCGAGGCGTACCTCGGCTCGCGCTCGACGTTCACGCTCGGGAAGTTCGGCGCCGGCGGGCGGGCCCTCGCGGCCGGCGACCGTCTCGATCTGGGCACCCCGGGCGGACGACCGCGCCGGCTGACCGATGAGGAAATCCCGTCGATCGGCCACGAATGGCGCCTGGCGGTCACCGAGGGACCGCACGGCGCGCCGGAGTTCTTCACCCGAGCCGACATCGAAAGCCTCTACGAGGCCACGTATCTGGTGGACCACAACCTCGACCGCACCGGTGTGCGCCTCGTCGGGCCGAAGCCGCAGTGGGCCCGGCCCGACGGCGGCGAGGCCGGCCTGCACCCGTCGAACATCCATGACACGCCGTATTCGGTTGGCGCCCTTGACTTCACCGGCGACACCCCGATCCTGCTCGGTCCGGACGGACCCAGCCTCGGCGGTTTCGTCTGCCCCGTGACGGTGACGTCGGCGGACCGCTGGAAGCTCGGGCAGCTCACGCCCGGCGACCGGGTGCGCTTCGTTCCGGTGCGGGCCAGTGCCGCGGCACCGCTGGCGGCCCTGGGCACCTCGCGGCGCGCGGCGTCCCCGGTGGTGCGCAGCCCGCGCGGCGACGGCGACGATGGGGTGCTGCACCGCGGCGTCACCGGTGACGGGACGACGTCGATGACCCTGCGCCGCAGCGGCGATGACAATCTGCTGGTCGAATACGGCACGATGACACTGGATCTGGTGCTGCGGGCGCGGGTGCACGCGCTGCACACCGCGATCGACGCACACCGGCCCCGCGGCATCATCGACCTGACACCCGGAATCCGTTCGCTGCAGGTCAAATTCGACGCCGCGCTCACCGATCACCAGGCGATGACGGCCTTCGTGCTCGACCTCGAGTCCGCGCTCGGGCCCGTCGACCAACTGGTGCTGCCGAGCCGCTCGGTGCGGCTGCCATTGAGTTGGGATGACCCGACCATCCGGCTCGCCATCGACCGGTACCGCAACGGTGTGCGCGACGACGCGCCGTGGTGCCCGAGCAACATCGAGTTCATCCGGCGGATGAACGGCCTCGAGTCGCAGCAGGAGGTGTTCGACATCGTCCATGCGGCAAGTTATCTCGTGCTCGGTCTGGGGGACGTCTACCTCGGTGCGCCCGTCGCCACCCCGGTCGATCCCCGCCACCGGGTGGTCACCACCAAGTACAACCCGGCCCGCACCTGGACGCCGGAGAACGCGGTCGGGATCGGCGGTGCCTACCTCTGCATCTACGGTATGGAAGGCCCGGGCGGCTACCAGTTGATGGGCCGCACCACCCAGGTGTGGAACCACCGGTTCCCGTTGTCCGCACCGGGTTTCGAGCCGGAACAGCCGTGGCTGCTGCGATTCTTCGACCAGGTGTCGTGGTACCCGGTGTCGTCGGAGGAACTGACCGATCTGCGGGCCGACGTCGCCGCCGGACGCGGGACGGTCGACATCACCGACGGCGAGTTCCGCATCGCGGACTACCTGAACTTCCTCTCGAGCGAAGCCGACGACATCGCCGCGGTACGACAGCGTATGACGGCCGCCCGCAACGAGGAGCGGGCCCGCTGGGAGGCCAGCGGTGAGATCGGCGCACGCAAGAAGCCCTGCGCCACAACAGGACAGGAAGTCGCATGACGGACCGGATCAGCGCCGCCTACGCGGCCATCGCACAGCGACCGGAGGCCTTCATCACCGTCCGGGACGAGGACACCGTGCGCCGCGAGGTCGCACAGGCGCAGGGACCGCTGGCCGGTCAGCTGCTGGCGGTCAAGGACAACGTCGACGTCGCGGGTCTGCCGACCACGGCGGCGTGCCCGGGCTACGCCTACACCCCGGATGCCGACGCGCCGGTGGTGGCCGCGCTGCGGGCGGCCGGCGCGGTCGTGATCGGCAAGACCAATCTGGATCAGTTCGCCACCGGGCTCGTCGGCACCCGTAGTCCCTACGGCGCGGTGCGTGACGCGCGGCGCCCGGACCGGATATCGGGCGGCTCGTCGTCGGGCTCGGCCGTCGCGGTGGCCATCGGTGCGGCCGACATCGGAATCGCCACGGACACTGCCGGATCCGGCCGGGTACCGGCGGCGTACCAGGGCCTCGTCGGGATCAAGGGCACCATCGGGCTGGTGTCGACGGCAGGCGTCGTCCCGGCCTGCCCGAGCTATGACTGCGTGACGATCCTGGCGCGTGACCTGGCCACGGCGGAGAGCGCCATGGCCGTGATGGCGACCACGACGCAGCGGCCGTGGCCCGCGTCGACGCGCTTGGCCGCCCCGGCCGAGCCGGTGCTGGCGGTGCCCGCCGAATTGCCCGCGATGGCGCCCGGCTGGGATGCCGCGTTCCAGCGCGCCGTCGATGCCGCCCGGGATGCCGGGATGCGCATCGTCCCCATCGATCTGACGGACTTCCTGGCTGCCGCACGGCTGCTGTACGACGGGGCGCTGGTCGCCGAGCGCACGGAAGCGGTGGGGGACTTCATCAGTGATGCCGGTGCCGACGCCGGTCTGGACCCGACGGTCGCCGCGATCATCACCGCCGGCGGCTCCCACACCGCGACCGGGCTGTTGCGTGACCGTCGTGAGCTGGACCGCCTGCGGGAGCGGGCATTCCGGGCATTGGGGGAGTGCGACGCGCTGCTCGTCCCGACCGCTCCGCTGCAGCCGACGCTCGCGGAGGTGGCGGCCGACCCCGTCGCGGTCAACGCCCGGATCGGCACGTACACCAATTTCTGCAATCTCTTCGACATGTGCGGCGTCGCGGTTCCGGCGGGCGAGGTTGTTGAATCCGACGGCACCACAGCGCAATTCGGTGTCACAGTATTGGGGCGGGCCTTCGATGACGCCGTGGTGGCGGACATCGCGGCCCGGCTGGGCGGTGGTGACCGGGGCACCGTGGCGTCGTGGCCGGAGCGGGCGGGCGCCGGGGTGATGACGCTGGTGGTGGCCGGTGCGCATCTGCGTGATCAGCCGCTGGCCGGTCAGCTCCACGATCTCGGGGCACGGTGGGACGGCCCGGCCCGCACGGCCGAGCGCTATCGCATGACGGCGCTGCCGTCGGGCAAGCCCGCGCTGGTGCGGCTGCCGCATGGCGGGCGGGCCTTCGAAGTGGAGCGCTGGTCGCTCTCGCCGGCGGCACTCGGGACGTTCCTGGCCGCCCTCCCGACGCCGATGGGACTGGCGGCGGTGGAACTCGACGACGGGTCCTGGGAGACCGGGTTCGTGTGCGCCGACGAAGAGGCCATCGCCGCGCCCGACATCTCGGAGTTCGGTGGCTGGCGCGCCTACCTGCGGGCCCGGGAGTTCGCGGTGCAGTGACATTAGCGTCGCGATGAGATCCAGCCGTGCGTACCAATTGGTATAGCCACACACCGATGACGGTGGCACTAGGCGGGTCGATGGTGGCATTCGAAACCGAAATATACGTCCGCTAGATCGCTTGCACAGGAGATTGTCAGGTTTGTGTTCTCACACGTGTTTCACGCGGTCGACGAGCGGGGCACCTGCGAGGACACCCGGCACAAACGAGCCAACCGCTAGAACTATTGCCGTCGTGCTTGTCACTGTCGGAGAACTGTTTTGCTGCGTCATGTCGACTCGGTCGGGTCAATAGCTGCCACCTAGTTGACGGTAGTAATGCAACTGTCTGGCAAGAGTTTTCGTCAAGAGAGTGATATCGATATTTGGGTCTATGAGTGAGACTGCAGGTTTGTTCAACACAGCCGATCGACTGGTATGGAGCTGCTCGCCGGCGGCAGGTCGTTCAAGTTCTCCACTGGACTTTGTAGACGTCTCTTCCCCCGTTGTGCAGCGCAATTGAAGCTCGGCGCCACCGATGGCCTCGTCGTTCAGTGGCGTGATCGCCTTCCGCGATGAGCACGGCCAGGCATGCCGCACCAATGTGCGACAACTACCAAACATGTTGCAGGAAAAGCTAATCAAAATCGACTGCGCAACATGACGGCGAATGTTCTCCGACGGCTTGTCCGAACGAGCTGGCTTCTGCTGCGCGATCTTATCGCGGCCTAGGTGTGATGTCCGGGGACGTTGTCCCGTTATGTATCGGTGAGCCTGTGTGACAGGGAAGGCCTCCGGTTGTGAAGTGGAGCTGTCTAGGAACCGCTTCACCAACCAGGAGGCCTTCGTGTCCCACGCTAACGCTGCATTAACCCCGCGCGCACGATTGAAGCTCGCCGAGCTCATCATCGAGAAGGGCTGGACCTATACCGCTGCGGCCAAGATGTTCATGGTCGCGCCTCGAACCGCCAAGAAATGGGCCGATCGCTTTCGTACCGAAGGCTCTGCCGGCATGGTCGACCGTAGCTCGCGACCGCACCGGAGCCCCACCAAGACCAGCGACCAGGTCATGCGTCGGATCGTGGACCTGCGGTGGCGCAAGCGGCTCGGGCCCGTGCAGATCGCCGGACGACTGGGCATGCCGGCGTCCACGGTGCACGCTGTGCTGACCCGGTGCCGGATCAATCGGTTGTCCTACATCGACCGCGTAACTGGCGAACCGCTGCGCCGCTATGAGCACGATCATCCCGGTTCGCTGATCCACGTCGACGTCACCAAATTCGGCAACATCCCCGACGGCGGTGGGCACAAGTTCCTTAGCCGACAACAAGGCAAGCGCAACCGGCAGCTGACCGCGCATCGCACCGGTGAACGTGCCGACGATTATCGACCGCGAATTGGAATTGCGTTCCTGCACACAGTTATTGATGATCACTCTCGGGTTGCGTACGTCGAGATCCAGTCCGACGAGAAAGCGGCCACCGCGATCGGTGTGTTGCAGCGCGCGGTGGCCTGGTTCGCCGAACGCGGCGTCACGGTGGAACGAGTCCTCTCAGACAACGGGTCGGCTTACAAATCCTTGGCCTGGCGCGGTGCCTGCGCCGAACTGAACATCAGCCACAAGCGAACCCGGCCATACCGGCCCCAGACCAACGGCAAGATCGAGCGATTCCATCGCACGCTCGGGGACGGCTGGGCCTACGCCCGGTTCTACGAATCCACCGAACAACGCAACACAGCCCTACCGAGCTGGCTGCATTTCTACAATCACCACCGAGCCCACTCCGCCATCGGAGGCCGCCCACCGGTCACTCGGCTGACCAACGTCCCTGGACATCACACCTAGGTAGCGCTGGCAGTGCAGTACCGCTCACGGACGCTAACCCCGACCGGCCCACTCAAGGGAGCCTTAACGACGTTCATGCGCGTACGGCGGCAATCCGATCCACGCAGCGTCTAGTCCTATCTTATTGAAGCGCATCAGGGTTAACGTGCCAATGCCTTCCGATCCAGTTAGCTGCGGAGGCGATGCGCACCTGCCATAGTGTTCGATATAGCTCATGGTCAAGGCTGTACCGGCCAGGCCCGGACCCGGCTGATCGCGGTGGTATTCGACGTCGCGGATTCACTTGGGGCTTGGAGCGCGGGACACCGCAGGTCGACGGCGTATTTCCTGTCGGTGGTCTCCACGATGTGCAGGTGCACTAAGTCCACATCGCCGAGTTCGTCGACAAGCACTCGATTTGCCCGTCAACGGCTTCGGTCGTCCCGCAGTGTCAGCCGGATGCGATTGTCGCATCGAACCGCCCGGTGATCGGTGCGGACTTTGGCGTTGGTCGACATGAACAGCGCCGGCGACTCGATCTTCAAATGAGCTGTGCGACGCCGCAATGCGAGGCATTTGCCAACCCGGTCAAACCAAGCGGTCGCGATTTGACGGTTCAGCCAATGTTCCGGTCGATCGGGGTGCCTTAGGTTTGCTGCATCTGTCTGTGCGTCACGCGTCGTGGGGCGGATGCTTCAACTACGAGAGGGTGAGACCAATGATCGCGGTGGCCGATGTAGTCAAGCCTGCCTCGGCGCTTGGCGGATTCTTCGCAATGTCATTGGACACGTTTGTGCAGATGTTTCGGCCGCCGTGGGCTTGGCGGGAGTTTCTTAACCAGACCTGGTTTGTGGCACGCGTTTCGCTGCTGCCCACGGTGCTGTTGGCGATTCCGTTCGTTGTGCTGACCACATTCACCGTAAGTACGCTGCTTGTCGAAATCGGTGCAGCGGATTTCTCCGGTGCCGGTGCAGCACTGAGCACTCTGACTCAAACTGGACCCATCGTTACGGTTTTGGTCATCACTGGTGCCGGCGCGACTGCCATGTGCGCCGACCTCGGTGCCCGGACCATCCGCGAGGAGCTAGACGCGCTGCGGGTGCTCGGCATCGATCCGATCCAGGCGCTGGTGGTTCCGCGAGTCCTGGCAGCGACTGTGGTGGCGTTGCTGCTGGCGTCGGTAGTCACCGTCACTGGCCTGGTCGGCGGGTTCTTCTTCGCCGTGTACTTCCAGCACGTCACGCCAGGCGCCTTCGCGGCGGGACTGACCCTATTGGTAGGAACTCCCGACGTGCTGGTCTGCCTGGGCAAGGCTGTCGTCTTCGGGGTCGCGGCTGGACTCATCGCTTGTTACAAGGGAATTCATGTCGGGGGAGGGCCCCAAGGGGTCGGCAATGCCGTGAATGAGACTGTTGTCTTCACATTCATGGTGCTGTTCCTGGTCAACGTGATCGCGACAGCGGTCGGCGTCAAGGTGGCATTGTGAGCCCGTCGACTCCGAGCGGCCGCCAGTCGCGATTGCACACCATCGTCGCGAAGATCGCTGACGAGTGGAACCGTATCGGTTCTCAGGCCCAGTTCTACAGCCAGACAGTCCGCGGTATCGGCGACGCGTTCGTTCACTACAAAGTCGAACTTGTCCGGCTGATCGCCCAAATGAGCTTGGGTACAGGTGCTTTGGCAATTATCGGCGGATCGATAGCGATCGTCGGATTTCTGACTCTGTCCGGTGGTTCGCTGGTGGCAGTGCAGGTGTACAGCTATTTGCAGCAGATCGGCGTTGGCGCGCTCGCCGGGTTCTCCTCGGCGTACCTCAATGTGAGGCTGATCGCGCCACTGGTTGCTGGCGTCGGTCTGGCCGCCACGATCGGGGCTGGCGCCACCGCACAGCTCGGCGCCATGCGGATCAGCGAGGAGATCGATGCACTCGAGGTGATGGGTATCAGGTCAGTGGCATATCTGACGTCGACCCGGGTGGTCGCGGGGATCATAGTCGTGGTGCCGCTGTATTGCGTCTCAGTCCTGATGGCCTTTTTGGCAACACGTTTCGGCACGACCTACATCTACGGTCAGTCGACCGGAGTTTACGATCATTACTTCAACACGTTCCTCAACCCCACCGACTTGCTGTGGTCGTTCTTGCAGGCAGTTTCGATGGCGGTGGTGGTGATGCTGGTGCACACCTATTACGGCTTCACAGCATCCGGCGGTCCGGCCGGGGTAGGAGACGCCGTGGGTCGGGCCGTGCGTACATCGATGGTCGCGGCGGTCGCTGTCACTCTATTGGTATCGCTAGCCATTTATGGCCAGTCCGGCAACTTCCACTTGGCGGGTTAGCAGCATGCCGACTAGAGCTCGAGACCAGCGTATTCACCCCGCTTTGTGGACCCTCATCCTGGTTGGCGTGATCGGGTTGTTCGTGTACGTGACGATGGCGCAATTTGCCGGCAGCTTCACCCGATACGTTCCGGTGACCGTGACGTCGGATCGCGCAGGGCTGGTGATGGATGCCGGAGCTAGGGTCAAGTTGCGCGGGGTTCAGGTCGGCCGGGTTTCGGCGATTCAGGCCGATACGGGTGCGGAAGGCACCGCAGTGCGGCTGAGGCTCGAGCTTGACCCGGGCCAGGTCGGTCACATTCCCGCCAATGTCCGCGCCGAGATCCGGGCCACCACGCTGTTCGGTGCCAAGTACGTCGATCTCGTGATGCCGAAAAGTCCTAGTGTCCAACATATTTCATCAGGTGCGGTGATCCCGTCGGACAACGTCAGCACCGAGGTCAACACGGTCTTCCAGAATCTATACAACCTGCTCGGAGAAATCGATCCGGCCAAGCTCAACAGCACACTCACCGCGCTGGCTGACGGCCTGCGGGGGGAAGGCCAGGCGATCGGTCAGAGCATCACCGATTACGACGAGGTCCTCAAGGCGCTCAATCCTCGTGCCGACACGATCCGCGCCGGCTGGCAATCGCTGCGCGGGTACAGCCAGACGTATGGCGCCACGGTCCCCGACATTGTGTCGATCCTCGATTCGGTGACCACGACCAGTGCGGCCATCACCGACAACGCCCGAGCGCTCGATGCCTTGTTGCTCAACGTGACTGGATTGGCACATAGCGGAACCAGCCTGTTCGCTCCGAACAAGGAGAATTTCGTCACCGCCATCAACGCGCTGCAACCGACCACCAGTCTGCTGCTCAAGTACAACCCCGAGCTCACCTGTTTGATCGTTGGTGGAAAATACTATCTGGACCACGGTGGGTATCAGGCCGTCGGGGGCAACGGTAGGTCAACCATCATCGACGCCGCCCTTCTGCTCGGCGACGACCCGTACAAGTATCCGGACAACCTACCGGTCGTCGGAGCCAAGGGCGGTCCCGATGGCAAACCCGGCTGCGGCTCGCTACCTGACGTTGCCAAGAACTGGCCGGTGCGTCAGCTGGTCACCAACACCGGATGGGGAAGCGGCGTGGACTGGCGCCCTAACCCGGGTATCGGATTCCCCGGCTGGGCCAACTACTTCCCGGTAACCCGGGCAGTCCCCGAGCCGCCGAGTGTGCGAAATTCTGACGGCGGTCCAGCCCCCGGACCTATCCCGTATGCGGGCGCCCCGGCCTACGGCGCCCCGCTATATGCGCCCGACGGAAACCCGCTGTACCCGGGCTTGCCGCCGGCACCGCAGCCCGGCACACCACGCGAGCCGGGGCCGCCACCGCCCGGCACCGAACCTTTCACGGTGCTGAATCCCGCAGCGCTACAACCGACACCCCAGGCGCCGCCACCGACACCCGCTGTGCCATCACCGTGACGACGGCACTCTGTTGAACTACCGCATCGAAAGGCCCCACGATCGTGAGAGATAAACTGCCAGGCACTATCTGGCGTCTCACCGTGTTCCTGGCGGTCTGCCTGTTCTTCATGTTCGCGATGTTCGCGGTGTTCAGCCAGTTGCGCTTTGAGGACCAGCGGGTGTACCACGCAGCGTTCGCAAACGTATCGGGTCTCGAACGTGGGCGGTTCGTCCGGATCGGCGGTGTCGAGGTCGGTAAGGTCAAGGACATCGTCGTGCAACCCGACGCGACCGTACTGGTCACATTCGGCACCGACGACTCCGTCGTGCTGACCCGCGGCACCCACGCCGTCATCCGGTACGACGACTTGATCGGAGGCCGCTACCTCGCATTGGAGGAGGGCGCGGGCAGTCCACAGCGGCTCAATCCGGGCGACACCATCGCCTTGGCGAATACCTCGCCCGCGCTCGATCTCGACGCGCTGATCGGCGGCTTTCGGCCGCTGTTCCGCGCGCTGGACCCTGATCAGGTCAACGCCTTGACCAGTCAGCTGATCAGTGCTTTCGAGGGGCAGGGTGACACTATCTCCGGATTTTTCGAGCACGCCGCGACGTTGACCAACACGCTGGCCGATCGTGATCAACTGATCGGCCAGGTGATCGGCAATCTGAACACCGTGCTCGGCTCCCTGGGGGATCAGCGGAGCCAGTTCGCCAAAGCTGTCGACTCGCTGTCTCAATTGGTCACAACGCTGGCCGACCGCAAGCAGGACATCAGCAATGCGGTCGCGTACACCAATGCCGCCGCCGGGACTATCGCCGACCTGCTGGCCCGGTCGCGTCCACCGCTGCAGCAAGTCGTCCATGAAACCGACCGCACCGCAGGGCTTGTCGTCGCGGACAAGGATTACATGGACAACCTGCTCCGAACCTTGCCCGATAAGTACCAACTGCTGGCGCGCCAGGGCGTCTACGGCGACTTCTTCAGCTTCTACCTGTGCGACGCCGTGCTGAAGGTCAACGGCAAAGGGGGACAACCGGTCTACATCAAGGTGGCGGGTCAAGACAGTGGAAGGTGTGCGCCGAAATGAAGTCCTTCTCCGAACGGAATCCGTTGGTGCTGTGTGCCGTCGGTGTGGCCGGGACCGTCGGGATGGCACTTTTTGCGCTCAACTACGACAAGGTGCCTCTGATCAATCAGGACAAGAACTATTCGGCCTACTTCGCTGATGCGGCGGGCCTGATCCCCGGTGCTGCCGTGCAGGTTTCGGGATACCGGGTGGGCAAGGTGGACAGCCTTGGCCTAGACGGTCCCCGGGTCCTCGTGACGTTCAACTTGGACAAGGGCATCCACCTAGGCGACCGTACGGAGGCTTCAATCCAAACCAGGACCGTGCTCGGATCAAAGATTCTCGAGATCACGCCGCGTGGCGGCGGCCAGCAAAACGCTCCAATTCCGTTGGAACGCACCCGATCCCCCTACCAGCTTCCTGACGCGTTGGGGGATCTGGGTCGCGTCCGAAAGTGGGTGTAAAAGCACCGGTCGGTTCGCAGCTTCGTGGGTGAGCATACGGGCTGGGGAACTCA